>JAADGA010000109.1:1117-6597 GCA_013152615.1 Alphaproteobacteria bacterium | reverse complement strand
GCCTTGGGTGACAGCGCCGCCATAACCTGACGGCTGTCGGCCATTTGCGGTACCCATTTTGGTGAGACAAAGCTGGTGGCCTCAATAGTATCAAGACCGGCCCGGGCCAGTCGTTCAATCAGTTCAACCTTCACTCTGGTCGGGACAATTTTTGATATATTCTGCAGGCCGTCGCGGGGGCCGACTTCATATATGCGGACCCTGGATGCTATGGTCATGGGTCCTCCGTCGCGATTATCCGGACCAGAGTGGCGCCGTCGTCCACCTGATCCCCGGCGTTCAGCGACAGGTCGGCGACCGTGCCGTCGAGACCGGCTTTGATGGTATGCTCCATCTTCATTGCCTCAAGAATCATCAGCGGTGTACCTGCGGTAACCTCGTCACCATTTTGCACCATCACCGCGCTGACCTTGCCCGGCATCGGGGTGATGATTATGCCACTGCCTGTGGTTTCGCCCTCACCCTCGGCCCCCGGCAGATAATGATGCAGATACGCTACCGCCCGATCGTGGAAAATGGTAAAATCCTGACCGTCCTTAATGACTTTGGCGGTAATTCTGGTGCCGTTCACCGCAAGATCAATTCTGACCCCGTCATAGCGAAATTCCTCAACCGCAAAAGCCTGTCCGTCAATCGCCAGCCGCAAACCATTATCAACATAGGTTGCTACGACCTCGTGCTGCTGGTCGCGGATGATGAAAACCAGCGTGGTCTTCAGCCGCATATTAAGCCGCCAGCCGTGACAAAAATCCCACGGGTCACTGCCGGTTCGTGACGGCTCAAGCTCCGCCAGTGCCGCAAGCACAAGCATGATATTATCCGCCGGGGGGGACACTGCCGTCAGATCACCGCCGAAGCGATCAATAAATCCGGTATCCAGATCGGCGTGGGCGAAGGCCGGATGACGGATGATCCGCCCGAGGAAGGCGAGATTGCATCTGAGTCCGGCAACCGCCGTTGAGGCCAGAGCATTGGCCATTTGCCGCAACGCGCCGTCCCGGTCCCGGTCCCAGACAATCAGTTTGGCAATCATCGGATCATAATGGATGCTGACCTCGTCCCCGGTTTCAACCCCGGTCTCAAGCCGGAAATGCCGGTCCGGTGCGGGCGCTGAAAAATGGCTGATGCGGCCGCTCTGGGGCATAAAATTATTTTCCGGGTCTTCGGCATAAAGCCGGACCTCGATCGCATGGCCGTGCAACGGGATTTCATCCTGACTGAGCGGTAATTTTTCACCGGCGGCAACGCGCAATTGCCACTCGACAAGGTCTAGTTCGGTAATCATTTCGGTCACTGGATGCTCGACCTGAAGCCGGGTATTCATCTCCATAAAATAAAATGGAGCCTTATCCAGACCGTGGGCGACATCGACAATGAATTCAACCGTTCCGGCACCGCTGTAGCCAATGGCCTGTGCCGCCGCCACCGCCGCCCGGCCCATGGCGGCGCGCATCTGATCGGACAGTCCGGGCGCCGGAGCCTCCTCGACCACCTTCTGATGGCGGCGCTGCACTGAACAATCGCGCTCATACAGATGAACCGCATTGCCGTAATTATCGCCAAAAACCTGTATTTCGATATGGCGGGCGCGGGTGAGGTATTTTTCCAGCAGGATATCAGCATTGCCAAATGACGCCGTGGCCTCGCGTTTGCAACTGGCAAGGGATGAGCGGAAATCTGCCGCCGCTGCCACCAGCCGCATACCCTTGCCGCCGCCGCCCGCCACCGCCTTGATCAGCAGCGGATAGCCGATTTTTTCAGCCTGACGGGATAATTCTTTTGGCGTCTGATCCGCGCCCTGATAGCCGGGCACCACCGGCACTCCGGCCTGCTGCATAATGTCCTTGGCCCGGCCCTTGAGGCCCATTGCGCGGATGCAGCCTGCGGACGGGCCGATAAAAATAATTCCAGCTTCGGCGCAGGCCGCGGCAAAATCAGCATTTTCGGACAGGAAGCCATAGCCCGGATGAATGGCTTCCGCGCCTGATTTTTTTGCCGCCTCAAGCAGGATATCGCCGCACAGATAGCTGTCACTGGCTGCCGCCCCGCCGATATGACGGGCCTCGTCGGCACGGCGCACATGAAGCGCATTGCGGTCGGCATCGGAATAGACCGCCACCGTCGTGATGGCATTCCTGCGGGCGGTTCTGATCACCCGGCAGGCAATCTCGCCCCGGTTGGCCACAAGTATTTTAGTGAACATCAGCTATTATCTCTCCCTGACCCGTCAGGTTTTTTCCGGGTTAAAAACAGCCTCAATGGCTGATGATCCAGCGCAGGGCCGATTTGCGGTCATCCCGGGGAAAGCTCCTTATCTCACCGCTCATGGCCAGCCCGGCGAGTTTTAATCCCCAGTCGACCCATTTTGGGCCGCCGCATACTGCCATTTTTTCGAAATCATTTCTGTGAGCAAGGCCGAAACGGGCGTCATCCCACAGGGCGGCGGCCTCCCAGCCCTCAAAGTCATCGCCCATATAGATCAGCAGCCGTGCCGTGCCATAGTTGTCAATAATTTTGTCCAGACGCGGAATAAGGATCTCTTTATAATCCTGATCCGTTAATTTGCCTATGGCATCAAGGATGAGGATATTGTCTTTGCTCTCGGGTAATATCTTGATCATGACATTCTCCTTTCAGGTCATGTGGTGGTGCCGGTCATCATTGTGCCGACCAGTCGGGTTTTCTTTTGTCAAGAAAGGCTTTCATGCCTTCTTTGGCCTCCGCACGTGCGCGAATGGCGGCGATACGTTCGGCGGAATCCTCCATCATGTCGGCGCTCAGCGGCTGACCGGCATAATCAAGGATCAGCCGCTTGGCCTCGCGCATGGCATAGGGGCCGTTGGCACGCACATGGTCCAGAATGACATTCAATTGTTCCGCCATCTCATCCCCGGTGGTGGTCAGTTCATGAACCAGCCCGAGGTCATAGGCCCGCTGGCCGCTGAAGCGCTCGCCGGTCTGGAAATAGCGCCGGGCATTGCGTTCCCCCATTACCGCCAGCACATAGGGTGAAATCGTCGCCGGAATAAGGCCTATTTTAACTTCTGACAGGGCGAAAACCGTATTTTCATCGGCAATCACCATATCGCAGCAGCATAGCAGGCCGAGGCCGCCGCCGAGCGCCGCGCCGTGTGCGCAGGCAATGGTAAATTTATTCAGGCTGTAAAAGGCGTTCAGCATCGCCGCCAGATATTCGGCATCGGCCAGATTCTGATCATGGGAGAAATTCGCCGCCCGGGTCATCCGGCCAAGGTCAGCCCCGGCGCAAAAGCTTTTGCCGGCACCGGTTACCACCACCGCCCGGCAATGATTATCCTTTTCGAGCCGCTCAAACACCTCACGCAGCCGGTGGATCATAATTTCGTCAAAGGCGTTGTGAACCGCGGGCCGGTTCAGGGTCACCCGGGCGATACCGTCCGCGTCCTGCTGTAATATTACCGTTGCTTCTGTCATGTTATTTCCTTGCTGTTACATCCTGAAAACACCATATGTGGTCGCCCCGAACGGCGCGTTCAGGCTCGCCGACAGGCCAAGGCCAAGCACATGTCTGGTTTCTTTCGGGTCAATCACGCCGTCATCCCACAGGCGGGCCGAGGCATAATAGGGATGGCCCTGAGTCTCATATTGGTCCGCTATTGGTTTTTTAAAGGCTGCTTCTTCGGCAGCCGTCCATTGTTTGCCCTGACGGTCAAAGCCGTCGCGCCGGACTGTCGCCAGCACAGTGGCCGCCTGTTCGCCGCCCATCACCGAAATCCGGGCATTGGGCCACATCCATAAAAAGCGCGGATTATAGGCGCGGCCACACATGCCGTAATTACCGGCACCGAACGAGCCACCGATGATAACGGTGAATTTGGGTACCTGAGCGCAGGACACCGCCGTCACCAGCTTGGCGCCGTCACGGGCTATGCCGCCGGCCTCATATTTCCGGCCAACCATAAAACCGGTGACATTCTGCAGGAAAATCAGCGGTATTCCCCGGTGATTGCACAGCTCGACAAAATGTGCGCCCTTCAATGCAGACTCGGAAAAAATCACACCTTCATTGGCGACAATACCGACCGGCATGCCATAGATATGGGCGAAACCACAGACCAGAGTTGTACCGTAGCGCCGTTTGAATTCATCAAATTCGCTGCCGTCGACAATGCGGGCGATAACATCACGGACATCATAAGAGGTCTTCAGATCGGGCGGCACAATGCCATAAAGCTCAGCCGGATCATATAACGGCTCCCGGCTTTGCCTTACATCCAGTTGAATGGTTTTTTTGCGGTTGAGATTAGCGACGATACTGCGGGCAATTTCCAGCGCATGATGATCATCCTGCGCCAGATGATCGGCGACCCCGGAAATGCGGCTATGAACATCACCACCGCCGAGGTCCTCCGCAGTCACCACTTCACCGGTCGCCGCCTTGACCAAGGGTGGCCCGGCAAGGAAAATAGTTCCCTGTTCACGGACAATGATATTTTCATCGCTCATCGCCGGCACGTAAGCGCCGCCCGCGGTGCAGGAACCCATCACCACCGCGATCTGCGGAATGCCCTTGGCCGACATGGTGGCCTGATTATAGAATATCCGGCCAAAATGATTCTTGTCCGGGAAAACCTCGTCCTGGGTCGGCAGGTTGGCGCCGCCACTGTCAACCAGATAAACACAGGGCAGGTTATTCTGTTCGGCGATTTCCTGGGCGCGCAGATGTTTTTTGACCGTCATCGGAAAATAGCTGCCGCCCTTTACCGTGGCGTCATTGCAGATGATCACGCATTCGATGCCCCTGATCCGGCCAATACCGGTGATTACCCCGGCGGCAGCGACATCCTTGCTATACATATTATAGGCAGCAAGTTGGGAAAATTCCAGAAAAGCCGAGCCTTTGTCAAGCAGTCGGTTGACCCGGTCGCGCGGCAATAATTTGCCCCGGTCAAGATGGCGCTGGCAATATTTTGCGCCGCCTCCCTGTTCAATCACCGCAATTTTACCGGCCAGATCGGTGACAATATCGGTCATCGCCGCCTGATTGGCTAAATATTCTGGATCGTTGCGGTTAACCGTGGAAGCAAGGATTGTCATGGCAGATTTTATGTCCCGATAATGAATTTCAGCCAGTTTAACCCGAAAACCATCATAGATAAAATCACTAATATTTATCTATCTCATAGATAATATCTATTATAAGCCAATTATTTTGTCCAGAGGTTAAAAAATATACTGGCTGGCTCTCTCGCGCTGAAAACCGGCCTTCACATTCCGCCACCCACAAACAAGGGCAGCGGTATCCGGCTGAAGCCCGCTGCCCTTATTATAGTATTTGGATTTGCTAGTCGCTGACCGTTAAGACGCCGTGCATTCCCGCCTCCATATGGCCGGGGACGAGGCAGCGAAATCTGAAAGCGCCTGCTTTATCCGCGATGAAACTCAACTTTGCGGTTTCATGGGACTGAATCGTTGACGTCTTCAAGCGCTTCGGCCCCAGA
>JAADGA010000109.1:0-1076 GCA_013152615.1 Alphaproteobacteria bacterium | reverse complement strand
AAGATAATGGTGACTTTCTGCCCCTTGACCACGTTAAGTATGTTGGGTACAAACTTGAATTCACTGCCGTGGACCTGAAGCACCACAATCGCGTCATCACCCGTCTTGTGCTGAGGTCGCCCCGCGCTCCATGCGGTTGCGCCCAGCAGCAAAACCAGCAGGCTGGCGACCACAGCACGGCGTAATTCTGACAACAAGTTATTCATTCTACTCTCCTGTGAACGGTTACTTGACAATATGGTCCTGCTCATACATCACATGGATGAAGGGTTGGACCATGCCATTGGGCAGCTTGAATGCCGTTTTCAGCGGCCGGAATACTGGTCCGACACCCTTGACCAGCTTGATCGGCAGCACCACCAGATGAGTTTCGGTCGTCTGATTCCTGATATTGCGCTGCCCCGGGGACAGGGGCAGGTTTTCGTCCAGTGCCAGCTTGTAATCCCGGTCCCGGACGACTTCCGTCGTCATCAAATGAACGATATACATGGAATCAGCCAGTTTGCCGTTGATATAGACATTGCCGACCCCCCAGAAGGCCGCCTGGGTGCGTACTTCGGGCATTAACGGACTACCGGTTCCGGTCGAGCCATGGTGAACGCCATCAATCATCACCCCGCCGTCAGTCTCGTAACCGGGAAATGGCGGTTTGAGAACCCGCAATAATGTGACGCGATACTTGTTGCCAGCCGGATCGGTAAAATGCGAACTGAGCGTTGCATGATCCGGTGTTTTCATCGGCGGACCCGGAGGATCCTTCTTTACCACGTCAAAGAATTTGGCGACAAAATCACCCGTAACGATGCGCGCTCGGTCGCTGAATAACGACGGTTTCATAAACCACATATTGCCATTCTTGTCGACGCTACGGGCCTTTACCGGTACCCCCACCAGAATCGGCAGTTTCATCAGGGTGTCGAGCACGGCGGGCGGCATTTTTTTGGCCGCGACCATCTTTTTCGCCGCCTGAAGCTGTTTCCTGCCGGTCATCAACGGATGATCCGGGGTGCCAAATCCTTTTTTGTCAAGCTGTCTGGGCCCGGGCAACACCCAATAGACAATCTTGCCCGCAGCCT
>JAADGA010000108.1 GCA_013152615.1 Alphaproteobacteria bacterium | reverse complement strand
CCGCACCATTAAATCCAGGGTGGTAGCGCGGTAATTCAGCGGGGTCATGATACCGCCGACGCCTTCGACCAGCAGAAAATCAAGTTCCTGCCCGGCGTGTTCCTGACAAAAATCAACGACCTGATCGACTATTATCGGCTGACCCTGCTGCTGTGCCGCCAGATGGGGCGGCAGTATCGGCCGGTATCGCCACGGCGAAATAGTTGTTATATTTGCCAGCGTGACATCACGGCCCATCGCCGCCAGTAACAGTCCGCTGTCGCTTGGGCCGATGTCGTCCGGGTCAAATCCGCTGATAACCGGTTTGACCGCCCGCACCCGGTAGCCCTGATCCTGCAATTGATGCAGCAGCATGACCGTGACATAGGTCTTGCCACTATCGGTTCCGGTTGCGCCGACAAAGATTATCCGGGTCATCACACAATTCCATGGTGTTTTATTGCTGCCACCAGCGCGTGAATGTCCTCTTCTTTATGCTGGGCGCAAAAGGTAAGGCGCAGCCGTGCCGTACCCTCGGCAACGGTGGGCGGGCGAATACCGGTGATCAGGAAGCCGTCCTGTTCGAGCAAGGCGGCATAGTCCATTACCTTTTTTGTCTCACCGATAATGATCGGGATGATCGGACTTTCGGGCGCGGCCAGACCAAGAAGTTGGGCAAAAACCCGGGCATTCTTCATTGGACGGCGGCAATAGTCGGGATCAGTGGTGATGATGTCAAGGGCGGCAAGGGCGGCGGCGGCACTGGCCGGGGGCAGGGCGGTGGTATAAATCAGGCTTCTCGCGCGGGTTTTGACCAGCGCCGTTACCACTTTGCTGGCACAGAGATAGCCGCCGAAACTGCCGATGGCCTTTGACAGGGTGCCCATTTGCAGCGGGATATCCGGCAGTGGGGAAAACATATGGCGACTGCCTTTCATGTCGGTGCCGATGACGCCAAAGCCGTGGGCGTCATCGCTCATCAGCCAGCAGTCAGTGTCGGTTGCAATCCGGCTGAGCCGATCCAGCGGTGCCAGATCACCGTCCATACTGAAAACCCCGTCGGTGATAATCATCGCTCTTCGGTAATCCCCCCGGTGCTGGCGGACAAGTTCGCGCAACTGGCTGACATCATTATGATGAAAGCGGATAATATTGGCCGACGACAACTGGCTGCCCGCCTGCAAACAGGCATGGCTCAGCTCATCAATAAAAATAACGTCCGCAGTGCTGACCAGGGTCGGGATAATACCGATATTGGCCATATAGCCCGAACTGAAGACACAGGCATCTTCAGTCCCCTTGATCGCGGCCAGCCGTTGTTCCAGTTCCCGGATCAGCGGATGACTGCCGGTGACCAGCCGCGACGCCCCGGCCCCGGCACCATAGTGGTCAATCGCGTCTTTTGCCGCCTGCCGGACCTTCGGGTGATGGCTGAGATTGAGATAATCATTACAGCAGAATGATATCAGGTGCCGACCCTGCCGAAGCGTGTGGTTCGCCTCCCGACGTTCTGTCGTCACAATATCACGTTTCAGCCCCCGGTCTGACAGCGCGGTTAATTTTGTCCGGGCAAAGCTATCAAGAGATTTCATAATACAGGTGATAGGGATGTTGCCATTATCTGTCAATCAAAGAGCAAAAAACTTGACTCTGCAGACGGTGTGGCTAACGTGAGGCAAAATAGTATAAACCGGAGCAAATATCGTCATGTCAGTGGAACAGCTGGAGCATCCCTATCCCGATGGTTTTCGTCATAACTGGACCCGACGGGAAATTATCGAATTTTTCGATCTGCCGCTGATGGACCTTTTGTTTCAGGCCCACAGTCTTCACCGGCAGTATTTTGATCCGAATAAAATCCAGCTGTCGCAGCTGTGCAGCATCAAGACCGGCGGTTGCCCGGAAGACTGTAAATATTGCCCGCAGTCGTCGCGCTATCCGACCGATGTTGAGGCCGAACGGCTGATGGCGCTGGAAAAAGTTCTGGCGGGCGCGCGCAAGGCCAAATCAGCCGGGGCGACCCGCTATTGCATGGGTGCGGCGTGGCGCAGCCCCAAGGGCCGGGATATGGCGGCGGTCTGTGATATGATCCGCGGTGTGCGGAATTTGGGGCTTGAATCCTGTATGACGCTCGGGATGCTTGACCCGGCGCAGGCGGCACAGTTAAAACAGGCCGGGCTGGATTATTACAATCATAATGTTGACAGTTCGCCGGAATATTACCCGGAAATTATCACCACCCGCAGCTATGAAGACCGGTTAAAGACGCTGGAGAATGTCAGGACGGCGGGGATAAATGTCTGTAGCGGCGGTATTGTCGGCATGGGGGAGAGCAAGGCGGACCGGGCGGGGATGCTGCAAACGCTAGCCAATCTGCCGCAGCATCCGGGCAGCGTGCCGATCAATATGCTGGTGCAGGTCGAAGGCACCCCGCTTTATGGTGCGGGCGGGATCGATCCGTTTGATTTTATCCGGACGATTGCGGCCGCGCGGTTGGTGATGCCGGCCTCTTATGTCCGTCTGTCCGCCGGGCGTGAGGCGATGAGTGACGAGATGCAGGCGCTGTGTTTTTTCGCTGGTGCCAACAGTATTTTTTACGGCGAGAAATTGCTGACCACACCAAATCCGTTACAGAATAACGATCTGGATTTATTCGCCCGCCTCGGGATTACCCCTGAAGGAAAATGATGGATAACGACCTGCCCGACTGGGTGACAGAAGGTTTCGGTAATGTGTGGCTGCCCTATGCCCAGATGCAGACGGTGGCTCGGGCGTTGCCGGTTGTCGCGACCGAAGGGGTCACGATCGAGCTTGCCGATGGCCGGACATTAATTGATGGTATCGCCTCATGGTGGACGGCGTGTCACGGCTATAATAATCCGCTGATGCAGCAGAAAATTATCGCTCAGGTGAAAAATATGTCTCATGTCATGCTCGGCGGGCTGATGCATGAGGGTGCCGCAACTCTGGCCCGGCGGCTTGCGGATTTGTTGCCCGGTGATCTTGACCATGTGTTTTTTTCCGAGAGTGGCTCGGTAGCGGTCGAGATCGCGCTGAAGATGGCACGGCAATACTGGACCAATCTCGGGTCTCAGGGCCATGAGCGCTTTGTCTGTTTTAACGATGGTTATCACGGCGATACGGCGGCGGCGATGGCGGTCGGCGATAATGACCTGCATCAGGCCTATGGCGATTTTCTGCCGCCGCAGTTTTTGCGTTCACTGCCGCAAACGGATGCGGAAATCAGTGAATTTGACCAATTTCTCGGGAGCCATCGCCATCAGATCGCGGCGGTTATCATGGAACCACTGGTGCAGGCGGCGGGCGGGATGAAATTTCATCGTCCTGAAACTCTTGCCGCCATCGCCAGAACGTGCGCGCACCATGATGTTCTGCTGATACTGGACGAGATTTTTACCGGTTTTGGCCGCACCGGCACGATGTTTGCCTGTGAGCAGGCGGCGGTTACCCCGGATATTATCTGTCTTGGCAAGGCGTTGACGGCGGGCACGGTGCCGATGGCGGCAACGGTTACGACCAGCCGGGTTTACGACGCATTCCTGTCGGATGATCCGGACAAGGCCTTCATGCACGGGCCGACCTATATGGCCAATCCGGTGGCCTGTGCGGCGGCCAATGCCTCACTGGATATTTTTCGCGATCAGCCGGTGCTGGAACAGGTGCAGCGCATCGAAGGCCATCTCACTCAATCGCTGCAACAATTTCAGGATGTGCCGGGGGTAATTGATGTCCGGGTCAAGGGCGCGATCGGTGTCATTCAGATGGAAAATATTGCGGATGTTGATGAATTACGGGCACAATTTGTCGATGCCGGGGTGTGGATCAGACCGTTTGGTGATATAATTTATCTGACGCCGTCTTTCACCATGGAAAGTCATCAGCTTGCGGCATTGACACAGGCCATGGATACAGTGCTTAATAGCACAGACTGCAACGATTCTCAGGGTGGATGACATGCGAAACCGACTATTGGCATTACGGCAGAGCCTGCGGAACCGGAATCTGAAAGCTTTTCTTATTCCCCATGCGGACGAACACCAGTGCGAGTACACTCCGGCACCGGCGCAAAGGCTGGCGTGGCTTACCGGCTTTACCGGTTCGGCCGGGCTTGCCGTGGTTACTCTGGATGCCGGGGCGCTGTATGTCGATGGCCGTTATACCCTTCAGGCACGACAGCAGGTGGATGGCGGCAATTTTGAACAGTTAAGGCTTCATGATGACAAGGTTGAGGACTGGTTGCGGTCCCGCCTTGGTGACGGCGATGAAATTGGCTATGATCCCATGCTTCACACCCGGGGCGAGATCGAAAAAATAGCAAAAGCTGTGGCCGCCACGGGCATTATACTGGTGGCGGTGGCCAAAAATCCCATAGACGCCATCTGGCTTGAGCGTCCGCCGCCGTCCAAAAATCCGGCATTTCCGCATCCACTGGAATTTTCCGGTGAAAAGTCACGTCATAAACGCGCCCGGATCGGGGCCGATCTGGCCGCTGGAAATCTGGAGGCAGCCATCCTGACCGGTCTGGACAGTATTGCGTGGCTGCTTAATATCCGTGGCAGCGATGTTGAGCATTCACCGCTGGTGCTGGGCTATTTAATTCTGAATAATAACGGGAAAGCGGTTTTCTTTGTTGATGAGGACAAGATATCGGATGAGGTCCGCGATCATCTGGGGGCTGGGGTCAGGATAAAAGCTTATACAAAATTCCTGTCGGCGGTAAAAAGATGTGGCCGGGGCGGCAAAAGAATTCTGGTGGATTTGAAACATACGCCGGCGGCGGTGGTGGCGGCTGTGGAAGCGGGCGGCGGTGAGGTGGTTGACCGGGACGACCCGTGCCTGCTGGCCAAGGCGTGCAAAAATAATGTTGAACTGGATGGTGCGCGGGCGGCTCATGTCCGCGACGCGGTCGCCATGGGCAAATTTTTATGCTGGTTTGAAAGCAATATTTCATCAGGCCAAATAGATGAACTGACGGCCACGGAAAAATTGCTGGAGTTGCGGCAACAGCAGGATCGGTTTCATAGCCCGAGCTTTGATACTATTTCCGGGGCAGGGGCCAACGGCGCCATTGTCCATTACCGTTCCGGACCGGAGACCAACCGTAAAATTACCGGGGATATGCTGTATCTGCTCGATTCAGGGGCGCAATATCTCGATGGCACCACCGATCTGACCCGAACCATCGCCGTTGGCCATACCACCGAAGAGCAGCGCGATCGTTTTACCCGGGTTTTGAAGGGCCATATTGCGCTGGCTCAGGCACGGTTCCCGGCGAGCCGCTCCGGCGCGCATCTCGACGCTCTTGCCCGCAAGGCGCTATGGGACATCGGGCTTGATTATGATCATGGTACCGGCCACGGGGTCGGCAGTTTCCTCGGGGTCCATGAGGGGCCGCAGTCAATATCCCGCACCGGCTTTGCGGCGACTTTACAGCCGGGGATGATCCTGTCCAATGAGCCGGGGTTTTACAAGGCCGGTGAATATGGTATCCGCATCGAAAATCTGATGATTGTTCGGGCGAGTCATTTCGGCAATGAAGAACGGCCAATGCATATATTCGAGACCATAACTTTTGTGCCGATAGACACGCGACTGGTCAATGCCCATATGATGAGCAGTGCCGAAATAACCTGGCTGAATATCTATCACGACCAGATTCGGGAGAAGATATCGCCTTATCTCGAGGGGGCTGAGCTTGACTGGCTGATCCGGGCAACCCGGGCGATTATGGTGATTTAGAGCAGAGTCAGGCCTATTTGATCCATTTGACCGGGATGATTTTGCTCTGGAGTAATATCAGCCCTCAAGGCTGTTCCGGGATGGTAACGATCATGCCGTCAAGGTTGTCGGTAATGCCAATCTGGCAACTGAGGCGGCTGTTTCTTTGCCGGTTGTCAAGGAAATCCAGCAGATATTGTTCATCTTCATCCATCGGCGGCAGGCGGTTTTCATAGTCA
>JAADGA010000107.1 GCA_013152615.1 Alphaproteobacteria bacterium | reverse complement strand
TCCGATGCGCCGCATCGCATTTCAAGCCCCGACTTGCCATAAAACAAAATCATCCCGGTCAAATGGGTCAAATAGGTCTGACTTTGCTCTAAAACCCCGTAATCATCGTAAGGCAACCGGCCCATGAACATCACATATCGCTTGAAAAACATCAAGACATATACCCTGATTGAGGCCCGGCTGACCGGACCGGTTAAAAATGACGACTGGATGGTTTTTTTCAATCAGGTGGTGGCAGAGGCAAACCATGCTGAACGGTTGTATATGCTCATTGACGAAAAATACTATGAGAGTGAAATCAACTATCAAACGGCAAAAAGCCTGCTGCAAAAAGCCTCTAAAGCGCCGATAAAAAAATTCATCATGAGCTTTTCCACCTCGGACCCGATGAAAATGCAGATGCAGAGACTATACCGCGCCATGGCAGAGGTCGCCAATGTCCCCGTCACCATCAGTTATCATCTATCGCTAAATGAAGCCCGCAATGTCATCCGCAACGTCTGTCAGAGCTGTTACGCCAAAGCGATTTCGCTGGTGAAAAAATAATCTGCTATGCCGCCATCTCTGATTTTAAGGCGTCTCCGTCTTCATCGACAAGGGCCGCCAGCCGCAGCCGCCGGATTTTATCGGCGGTCACCCGGTCGCCGCCGGTCTCAACAAAGGCCATAATGGCGTGAAAATTCCCGAGGCCACGGGCGTGGGTATCGCCGTATCCCTTGATCAGACGCTGACAGCGGACAATCTCCACCGCCAGGTCATAATTCTGTGTCCCAACCGCCCTGATGCGGTCCAGCCACCGGGTTATTTCCTCATGTTCCTGAGCATAACGCAGGGTCCGACGGCGCATAGTCTTTAGCGACGCGACAAAATAAAGCATCAGAAACGGTATAATTTTGGTGGTATCCGACAGCCGGGGACCGGTAAATTTATTAAAAACCCACGTGAGCAACCGGGATCTGGCTACCCGTTTCGCCATACCGACCGGCATGGTGCTGAGGATTTCCTGTAAACGCGGGTGCATAAATTCCACCATATGGACGATCTGTCCGTCCTTTGCCCCGACTTCGGCGCGGTATTTCCGCGTTCTGTCAGAACGGGTCTTAATATCCGCGACCCTGATGGTGTCATCAAACGCCATCCACAGCGCCAGATAACGCGCCAGTTCCCGGCTGAGGTCACAGGAGGCTTTGTCGTCGTCCGATGCGGCAAAGCCTTCCAGCACGGTCACATAATCTGCCGCATAGGCCATATCCTGATAATCCAGCAATTTCCGCGCCCCGGCCCGGGCAAATTCCTGCGCCGGCTCCGGCAACGCCTTGATCCGGCGGATCAGGGCTTCCCCTTCCGGGGTATTGGCCTTGCCCTGGATTTCCCCCACAGGCCGGTCGTCACTGGTCTTTTGCTCTTTGTCACTCCGCGATTTTTCGGCCGCGTGACAGCCCTCGTCAAAACCCCGGATGTTGGCCTCAACCATCTTGCCTTCAGCGCGGATTGCCGCCCGGAAATCTTCACGGGAAAACGGCAAAACCCCGGCCCCGGCAATGGCACCGAACAATATCGAACTGATCACACAGCCCAGATCCGCCGCCAGACTCTCCATATCAAAAGCAATAAATTCCTTTGCCGCCGCCCGGGCCATTGCCAGCACCGCAGCCCCGTCACTGGTGCCGTTGCCCAGAGCCATTTTCTCGGAAACCGCAAAAACCCGGTGCGTTGATGCCACAAGTGTGGTTTTGTCCGGGGTCACATATTGCCTTTGCACCGCCCGGCCCGCCTCCATCAATTCTGCTGCCACCACAAGATCGACATCACCCGGCAACGGCATCAGCGCCATCACCGGCGGTTTGTCCGGATTTTCTGCCTGCGCTTTGGGAAACATCTCAAGATAATAAATGGTGGCACCGGTGCGCTGGGCGACCCCGGGAATAGAGGTCGACTGGGCAAAATAATCACATTGCTCGGCAAGATTAATCAGCCAGTTGGTCAAAACCCCGCCACCCTGTCCGCCAAGAGCCGAAATAACAATGGTAATTGGTCGTTTTATCTGATGATTCATAATGACACCCGTGCGCGTTTGCGGTCGGCGCGTCTTTGCAGAAATCCGATGACCGCTGTGCGAATATACTGTTTGACCCGGTCCCAACTGCCGGGATTAAAGACCAGTTCTGCCCGGGAAAAAGACGGGCATAATACCGCAGCATGGGCATTTTCGCCGCAAACCCCGCAACCGACACAACTGTTATCAACATAAGCCACCGGGTCTTCACGCAGAAGATCGGGATTGGGCCGGATGGTCAGCGACGGACAGCCCGACAGCCGGATACAGGCATGATCGCCGGTACAGCTTTCACTTTCGACATAAAACCGGGCAACGGTCTGGCGTTTGCCCGACTTTATATTCTGCATCCGCAGCGGTTTTTCCCGGCGCTCGCGATTGAGCATACATTCACCCTCGATCACAATAACCTTGGGGCCGAAATACTCTGACGTCATGGCGTCATGAACCATCGCCTTGACCGCAGCAATATTATAGGAGCGCATGGTCCGCACCCATTTCACCCCGACCCCCTGAACCGCCTCCTGTATCCGTGCCGGTTGTTTATCCTGTTTCAGACTGCGGACAGAGGACGGAATATACTGGCCACCGGTGGCGGCGGTATAGCCATTGTCAATAATGATAAAAACATTGTCACTGTTGTTATAGACCGCACTGACGATCCCGGTGGTCAGGCCATTATGCCAGAAACCGCCGTCACCCATAATGGCTATCGCCCGCTGGCCGGGCACCGAGCTGAAGGCCGAGGAACTAGCCGCGCCAAGACCATAACCCATAATGGTATTGCCAATCTGGAACGGCGGCAGGGTGCCGAATGAATTGCAGCCAATATCCGCCGAGATATGAATCTCGCCATAGTCTTTTTTCAGCATCTTCATCGCGGCGAAAAAGGGTCGTTCCGGACAGCCGGTACATAATCCCGGCGGTCGCGGCGGAACCGCCGCCGCCATGGCCGCCGTCAGGGCCTCTGCGGTTGGTTTCAGGCTGGCGAGCGCACCCGCCGTCGCATCTGTGGTTATCAGGTCCGGCCGGTATTTTTCCAGAAACGCCTTGATCCCGTCCTTGGTCACCTGACCGCTATATTCACCGAAAGCCGGCAGGACATCCTTGCCGGAAATCCGGCATGTCAGCGCCGCATCATTAAAAATCTTGTTCAGCGCCTGTTCGGTGAAATTGGGCTGGCCTTCCTCGACCATCAGCACCGCCTTTTTAGTGCGGGCAAAATCCACCAGTTCACTGTCCACCAGCGGATAGGTCACATTCATCACATAAACCGGAACCCGGGTTTCGCCCATACTGCCCGCAAGGCCGAGCATTTGCAGGCCCCGGATGACGACATTATAAAGCCCGCCCTCGACAATGATGCCAATGTCTTTTTCCGGTCCGTCGAAAACTTCATTCAGGGCGTTGTCAATAATAAATTTTATCGCCGCCGGCCACCGCTGTTCCAGCTTCTGCTTTTCATGGATAAAGGTATAGGGCGGCAGGATAATCTTGTCCGGCTGGCGGTTGGGATGTCTCAATGCCTGTTCGAGGGTAAAGGACGGCCTCAGATTGTCTTTGGCCTCGAACTGGCCATGCAGATGACAGGCACGGATGCGCAGCTGAAAAAACAGCGGGGTATTGCTGGCTTCGGACAGTTGAAAAGATTTTTCCAGCATATCAACCATTTTCGGCAGGTTTGGCCGCGGATTGACCAGCCACATCTGGGATTTCATCGCAAAGGCATGGGTGCGTTCCTGCATGATGCTGGCGCCGTCACCATAATCTTCACCGATGACAATCACCGCGCCCCCCATAACCCCGGCTGACGCAAGATTAGCCAGCGCATCAGAGGCAACATTGGTGCCGACCGTGGATTTCCACGTTACCGCCCCGCGGAGTGGATAATTGATTGAGGCCGACAGCATCGCCGCCGCCGACGCCTCGCTGCCGTTGGCCTCAAAATGGACGCCAAGCTCGGCAAGAATTTGCTCGCCATCGGCCAGAACATCCATCAAATGGGATATTGGTGACCCCTGATAGCCGCCGACATAGGCCACGCCCGACTGGAGCAGACCCTTGGTCACCGCAAGGATACCCTCACCATAAAAAGTCTCGCCGGCACCAAGACGCAGTTTTTTTACCTCTTTTACAAAGGACCGCTCAGCCATAATTTATGCTCTTTCTCTGGATTATGCTCTTTTTCTGGATAACGATGTCAGGCCCTAAACAGATGTCAGGGCAAGCACCCGGAGCGGACTGCCGGACCCCGTGACGATTTTAAGCGGCGGGGTGATAATCACCGCCCCCGTTGGCGGCAACTGATCAAGGTTGGTCAGGGATGCCAGACCAAATTTGTTATTGCTGTGCATAAGTTGATGGGCCGGAAAGGCCGGATCAAAGGTAAAGGCCTGCCCGGCATCGGTACCAACGGTTTCGACGCCAAAACCCAGAATATCGCGGTCATGAGCCAGAAATTCCATACATTCCACCGATGGTCCGGGGGTGTGGGGGCCATCCTCGGCATAATTAAGAAAATCCTCTGCCGTCCGCTTGCTCCAGTCGGTCCGCATCAGCACCCATGTTCCAGCCGCGATCCGGCCATGAACCGCCTCCCATTCCCGGATCCGGTCAGAGGTTAACAGAAAATCCGGATTTTCAGCGGATTCCGTACTGACATCAATAACATTTGCTGCTGCAACCAGTTTTCCGGGCGGGATGGTATCGGTATAGCCATCGGCATAATCCTGTCCGGTAATCCAGTGACCCGGAGCATCAAAGTGGGTGCCGGTATGCTCACCACAGGAAAAACTGTTCCAGTACCAGGCCGGTCCCCGATCATCATAATGGGAAATCTGTTCCAGTTTGAATGCTGGCGACGGGCTGAATTCCTCTGGTAGGCCGATAACCGGTGTGGCGGCGCTCAACGGTACCGTAAGATCCACCACCCGAAGCGACCCCGCCGCCATTTCGCTTACCAGATTGGTTAATGTTTCAGTTGTCATCTCCAGGGCCTCCATTATGAAATTATGTCAAGTTTTCAATTATTTTTTTAAAAGTAAATTACATATAAAAACACAATATAAATCATTCCCCACGACTTAGCCAGAAAAAATTTCTCTAATCTGATTAAATATTAACTGGCAAAAGTTGTCTGGCAGGGGTATTTTTAACATGCTTTGAGTCGGCCCCGCTTTGCCGCCGCTCTCATCGCCATAAAAATCTGGATAATGACACCCGTGGCCACTGCTGATCAGGAAAAAAGAATTACTTTTCAGTTATATAATCATTGGTTAGCCTTGACTGATGATTGTAATATCCCGCCATTAACGTCGCTGGTCCCGGAAGATATCGCGCCTTACAAGAATAATATGGTGCTGATTGATTTGCGTGACCCGGATCAAGAGCCAACTCTACAGGTAGTCGGACAACTTTTAATTCAGGATATGGACCCGGGTTCAATCCTGAAGGATATTAGTGATATTCCGCGCCATACCCTGCTGAGCCGGATCACGGACCACTACCGGGAGGTTGTTGCCAGTCACAGCCCGGTTTCCTTTGAAGCCGAATTTAAGAATATTTCCGGCAACATGATCCTCTATCGCTGTATTCTGCTGCCGTTCAGCGATGACGGCGATAATGTCAACTTCATCCTCGGTGCCCTGCGCTGGATCACAGAACAGCACAGGAATGACCCGCAGCCGGATGAGCGGGAGCAGGCAGCCGGGGCAACAGCCTCCGGGCTTCAGCACCGGCTTGAAGCCTGTCGTCAATTGCTGCGCGGTGAGGATTCCGCGAAAATGAGGTCACGCAAATCGCTCTATCGGGCGCTGGGCGCGATCCTTGATTTCCATATATTATGCTGTGCGTCGCCGGAGAGTTATCACGAGCTGTTAGCCGCCGCCGGCGTAAAAACCCAGCAACGCGCCCCGTTCACCCCGACA
>JAADGA010000106.1 GCA_013152615.1 Alphaproteobacteria bacterium | reverse complement strand
TATCCAGCGGATGGAATTGACCAAAACCGGCGGCAACCAGTCTTCCCGGGGGGATGCCCTGAGAAATCAGGAATTTTACCACCGATAGCGCCCGCGCCACCGAAAGGTCCCAGTTGGAGGGGAATTGTTTGGTTCTGATCGGCAGAATATCGGTATGACCATCAACCCGCAATACCCAGTTGATATCCTTTGGAATCCTTGCGGATATCGTCTTTAACGCCTTGGCAATTTTAGCCATCTGCCGTTGACCTTCGGGGCCGAGTATGGCGGAGCCCGAGGCAAAAAGAACCTCTGACTGGAACACAAAACGGTCGCCCTGAATGCGAATATCGGACCGGTTACCCAGAACCTGTCTCAGGCGGCCAAAAAATTCGGACCGGAACTGGCTCAACTCCTTAACCTTGGCGGCAAGGGCGGCATTCAGCCTCTGGCTCAGATTATCAATGGATACCCGTTGTTCCTTGTCGTGTTTTTCGGAAACTTCCAGTGCCAGATTTAACATAGAGAGCTGTTTGCGCAGGATGGTCAATTGATGATTGAGCAGATCAACCCGGCGTTTGGCGGCCTGGGTCAATTCGGTTTCACGGGCGATGGTTGCGGTTGAATCGCGGTATTTCTTTTGCAGTTCCCTTATTTGCTGGACCTGCTGGTCACGGGTTTTTTTCACTCCGGTCGACTTACCCTCGGCATCGGCAAGGTCGGATTCCAGTTCCACAATCCGCGCGGTCAGGTTTTCCTTGGAAATATTGGCGTTCTGCAAATTGGCGGACAGGCGGTTAAATTCAACACTCTGGTCATTGTTAATCTGTTCCTGAATGGCGAGACTATCCTGCAGGTCAAGAATTTTAGCCTGAAGCTTGTCCAGAATGGTTTCCTTGTTGGACAGCGCCTGACCAAGAAAGAACTGGGCCAGCATAAAAACTGACAGCAGGAAGATAATGACCAGCAGCATATTGCTGAGGGCATCAACAAACCCGGGCCAGCTATTGTCCATATTGGACCCGGGCCGTCTGCCGCTACGCAAAAGCGCCATCAGTCATCCTTTCTGGCTGGCTGTCTCTTGCCCGTAGTGATAACCGGTTTTTTGTCGCCCTTGGGTTTAGGGGTCGGCATATCATAATCCATGGCGTCATCCGGGGTCACCGACGGCGAATTTTCCACCGGTATATCCGCCGGGGTTGCCGCCGCCGGGGCACTGTCGGTCCGTGCCGTCCGGTCAACTCTGGCTCCCAAAGTCCGCGCCAGCAGCTTGAATTCCGATTTCAGGGTATCATTGATCTGGTTTTGACTCTTGACAGTTTCCTCGGTCAGATATTTAAACTGGATATCAATATTGCGCAGATATTTGACCTGCATTTTTTCTTCGCCACCGGCAATCTGTTTGGCGAATAATTCAAGCATCTGTTTCAGCACGGTGCGCATTTCTATCTGACTATCGGTCAGGGTCGACAGCTGTTCCGACAGGCTGATCATGGCGGTATTGACATCACCGCGCTTTTCTTCGCTGCGGGCGATAACGTTATGCAGGTTTTCCAGACTGTCCGCAGATTGTTCGAGCAGCGCACTGACATAAGCGGGAACACTGGCCTCGCCACCGTCGCCAAGGGCATCACCGCCGCCGAGGGCGATACTGCTGCCCCGGGATAATTTGGTAACGCCTGACAGCCAGTCTTCAAGGTCATTGAAAAAGCGCCCCTGAGCCTGTCCGGCCTGAAGATCAATAAAGCCGAGCACGACCGAACCGGCAAGGCCAAACAGCGACGAACTGAACGCCGTCCCCATGCCGCCAAGAGGCGCGGTAAGGCCTTCTTTCAAATCATCAAACAGGACGGAAATATCATTTGAACTGACCGTCAGGTTGTTGATGGTATCCTTGATTGAACCGATGGTGCCAAGCAGCCCCCAGAAAGTCCCAAGCAGCCCGAGAAATATCAACAGGCCAATAAAATAGCGGGTCATTTCGCGGCCCTCGTCCATGCGCGCGGCGATCCCGTCGAGAATGGTGCGCATCGACAGCGCCGACAAGGACAGCTTGCGATCATTCCTTCCCATCATCGCCGCCATCGGTGCAATAATTTTCGGGGTATCGCCCGGAATTTCAGCGGAGTCATCTTTCCTGAAATTTTCGATCCAGCTCACCGCCGGATTAAGCATGGTGACCTGCCGGATTGACAGGACAATCCCAAGAAAAAGGACGGCGGTGATCAACCCGTTCAGGCCCGGATTGGTGGCAAAAGCTCCCTGCAACCGGGGATAAAGGAACACACACAGGATAATAACCGGTATGAGAAAAAGGGTAATTCTCGTCAGATATTTCTGAGGTCGGGTCATGCCGCATCGTTCCTTGATATTGTTTTTCTTCCCTGAAGTCCGAAGATGATATCAGGGCAACCCTCAAGAGTCTAAGATTTAGTTTGGCAATATTAAGGCATCACCCGGTACGGATTTCATTAAGAAAATTGTCAACAGCAACTTTTAAGGTTGCCGCCTGGGTCGATAACTCGGTCGAGGCATTAAGCACATCAGCGGCGGCATTGCCGGTTTCTTCGGCCAGATAGCTGACATTGGTGACATTGGCCCCGGCGGTTTCGGTGCCGGAGGCCGCCTCGAGGGAGTTGCGGCTGATCTCCTGCATCGCGGCGGCCTGCTGTTCCATTGAGGCGGCGATGGCGGACGAAATTTGATCGAGTTCGCCGATGGTAACCGAAATTTCCTGAACCGCCGACACCGTATCGTCGGTGGTCTCCTGCATACTGGTGATCTGTTTTCTGATTTCATCGGTTGCCGACGCGGTCTGGCTGGCAAGATTCTTCACTTCGGAGGCGACAACCGCAAAGCCTTTGCCGGCCTCACCGGCGCGGGCGGCCTCAATGGTGGCATTGAGCGCAAGCAGGTTGGTCTGTTCGGCAATATCGTTAATCAGGCTGATAATCTCGTTGATTTTTTCCGAGCTGTTAACCATCTGGGTTACCCGGCTGGAGGCGTTATCGACCGAGGCCATGGCGTTTTTGGACGCTTTGGAGGAATTGGTGATCTGGTTAGAGATTTCGCCGACCGATGCGGTCATTTCTTCGGAGGCACTGGCGACCAGCTGGACATTTTCCCCGGCCCGGGTGGTGGCGGCGGCGGCGGAGACAGATTCTGCTTTCATATTGCTGGCCGCCTGATTCATTGATTCAGACGTCGCGTTAAGCTCGGTTGCGGCGCTGGCCACCGCCTGCAGGACGCCACCGATCTGGTCCTCAAACCGTTGGGCCATCGCCAGACGATCGGCATGAAATTTTTCTTCGGCTTCCTTTTTGCGCTGTCTTTCGGCTTCACGCTGGCTTTGCTCTGCCGCCAGTTTTTCCTGCTGGCGTCTGCTCTCGTTTTCTTTCTGGACGATACGGCTCTGTTCTGCCTCCTGTTCAAGCCGTTTATTTTCACGGGATTTTTCCTGAAAAATTTTCAGGGTCTCCGACATCGCGCCGATTTCATCCTGCCGTTTCAGATCCGGCAGTCTGATATCATCATCACCATTGGCGAGCGTCAACATCAGGTCATTAAGCCTGCTCAGCGGCAGCCCGACAATTTTCTGCATAATGAAAACCAGCGCAATACAGACAATCAGGATAATCAGGCTTCCGATTATTGTCAGGTCGGTCAGAAAGCTCAGGGACTGATGAACCAGAGACATCGAGTTGGTGATATCCCGGTTCTCCTTTTTATTCTCCCGCTCTGATATTTTGGTCAGTTCTGCGACATCTGCGGTGATCTGCGCGGCTTTGTCGTTGAACTGATCCATCATCTTGTTGCCGCCCGCCGGTCCGGACTTGATATAGCTCCGGGCCATTTTTTTGCCGGCATCATAGAATGGGGTAAAAGCGGCGTTTATTCTGTCCAGAATCGGCGGCAGGCCGTCTATCTGCATTTTCCGGCTGAGCTCAAATGCCGTCACCATATCGGCACGAAATTTCTGCGCCGATTCTTCAGCTTTCGCCAGTCCGCTATTGTGGCCATTCTGCCCTCTGCTGGCCGATATTTTTGTTAGCCATTGTTGCACCTGAATAATATCAGAATCAATATTTTTTACAATCCTGAACAGGTCCACCGTGTTCCTGATTAAAGTCTGGGTTGTGGCGAGATTATGTTCAATGGTTTTTTGTTTCTGCTGTGCGTTGAATATTGTGGTCAGACCCATAACCAGGACGATGGTACCAATGGCAATTCCGAATACGATCATCTTTGATTTTAATTTGATATTATATAGAAAAGTCATACTCTGATCCTTTCATAAATACTTTTCATACTACTACTTTTTATATATACTTTCACATATACTCTCTCAACCGTTACTCCAAATATGTATATAAAATATTAATTTCCTATTTGGTAAAAAATATTTTATATATTCACCCTCAATTATGCCGTTGATCTCGCGGGAAAGCTGTAATAATTTAGACGAATTCTAATCTACTCTGTTGGAATTATGGCTGATTTCAAGGCCTGAACCCAATAGGGGGGAATATTGTGCGAGCCACAGGAAATTCTTAGATCAACAACCGCTAATATTCATTATTTTCGGACAATTCTGTATGGTTTCAGGTGCAGATTATTCAGTAGCGGCACAAATTATATAGCCCAATTTGCCTATATCTTCTCCGCCACCGGCCCTGTGGCAAAGATCTTGTGCCTAAGACCTTGCGCCAAAGATCCGGCACCCGAAATCCTGTCCCGGACACAGGACAACTCTGATCCGCTATTTGTTAACCGGTTGTCACCTTCAGGCCGGTTGCCGATCAGGCAACCATAGCCCCGGTCAATGGGTGCCAGAGCCTTACCATATCCCAAACATACCGGGGAAAAGCAGGATTGGATAAAGTTATCCCGGGAGCGGCGGTCTTTAACCGGGAGAGGGCCGGTAAATTATTTTTCATCTGTCGGTGCCGGAAAATATCTGTGTGTTTATCCCCGGCCTAAAATACTGTTAAAAATATAAAAAGCCGCTATGATACGGCCATGGTTGCGGATCAAGAAACTACAGGGAGAATTAATCATGATAATCGGGCAGAAAAAGGCATTTCCGGCGAGCCGGATTTTATGGATTTTAGCCCTTGTTCTGCTGGTTATTATCCTTGGGGCCGGGCCGGGGGTGCATTTGGGATTCTGGACCCCGTTTGAGGGATTTATGTTTTCCTTATGGGCCGGATTTTTTGGCGGACTTAGTATTGCCGGTCTGGCCGTTGCCGTCATCATCATTCTTTTTATGAGCCCGGGGAAGGCCGGAATAGGCATTACTGTTCTGAGTCTGGTTATCGGCCTCGGTCTGGCCGCGCCGGTGAGTTATTTACGCCTGTCGGGCGGCGGCGGCGTCGTCCCCATTCATGACATCACCACCAATATGGACAGTCCGCCGGAGTTTATGGTGCTTGTCGGCAAGCGCGGCAAGGGAGCCAACAGCCTTATCTATAACCCGCAGCGGCTGGTTGACCTGCAGAAAAAAGCCTATCCCGATATCAAGCCGCTGCTGACCCCGGTTGCCGCGGACAAGGCCTTTAGCCGGGCGCTCAAGGTTGCGGAGGCGATGGGCTGGACAGTGACCGGGATTGATGCCCGCGCCCGGCGTTTTGAAGCCACCGATCACAGTTTCTGGTTTAATTTTGCCGATGATATTGTCGTCGTTATCAAAAAAACCACAAACGGCAGCCGGATAGACATGCGCAGTATTTCGCGGGTCGGGGTCAGCGACCTTGGGGTTAATGCCGACAGAATCCGGAATTTTCAGAAAAAATTTATCCAAGCCTCCTGAACTCTCCCCCGGACAAGTCACACAGGCAAGTCACGCGGACAAGCTATGCTGTCTTTTCTACGGTTTTGGTGCTGACTTTGCTCTGGCTTGCTGACTGTGTCCTCTGGCTTGCTAATTTTTCTGGCTTGCTGACCGTTTTCTGGCTCTCCTGCCGACGATTTTGCGGGTCAGCTTTTCTGCTACCCCCGGGCGGCTCCACGGACAGGTGGCAAGG
>JAADGA010000105.1:1858-7893 GCA_013152615.1 Alphaproteobacteria bacterium | reverse complement strand
ACCCGCGTCGGCGGCATTGCCGAGGTGGTGACAAAAGACAATGGTATCCTGCTTGATGGCCGCAGCGCAGAAGATTTGACCTACGCCCTCTCCCGGCTGTCAGAACACCAATGGGACCACGAGAAAATAGCGGAAAACGTGAAATATCTGGACTGGAGCGAAACCGCACGCCAGCTCCATCAGACCTTCTCCCAAAGCCTTGCTCCTGATAAAAAAGCCTGATTCGGCCCGGATTAATCCTGCAACACAGTATTAATCCTGAAGCACAGCGGCAATCTGCTCCACCATCCAGTCAATCTGTGCCTTTTCAATCACCAGCGGCGGCGCCAGCCGGATGACATAATCGTGGGTTTCCTTGCATAACAGGCCGGTTTTCATCAGGGCTTCACAATAGCGCCGCGCACCGCCGAGTGACGGGTCAAGCTCAATGCCGATAAATAACCCCCGCCCGCGAATGGTAACAATCCGGTTGGTCTGAATAAGCTGAAGCTTGCGCATCAGGTAATCGCCCAGAATATGGGAGCGTTCGGCCAGTTTTTCATCCTCAATCACCTGCAAGGCGGCAAGGCCGACGGCAGCACCAAGCGGATTGCCGCCAAAAGTGCTGCCGTGAATACCGGGGGTAAAGACACTCATAATCTCGTCAGAGGCGAGGATGGCCGACAGTGGATACAGACCGCCGCTCAAGGCCTTGCCGACAATAAGCAGGTCAGGGGTGGCGTTTTGCTCATGCTGAAAACAGAACAGCTTGCCGGTACGGCCAAGACCGGTCTGAATTTCATCGAGAACAAATAATATATTATGCCGCTTGCATATTTTCCGCGCTTTGGTGAGGAAGCCGTCGTCCGGAATGATGATACCGGCCTCCCCCTGAATAGGCTCCATGATCACCGCCACGGTATTGGGGGTGACTGCCTGTTCCAGCGCTGCGGGATCATTATAGTCTATCAGCCGGAAACCGGGGGTGAACGGGCCGAAATTCCTTTTATAATCGGCTTCGGAAGACATGCTGATGGTGGTGATGGTGCGGCCATGAAAATTATCCCGCATCACAATAATTTCTGCCTTGTTATCGCTAACCCCCTTGATTTCATAGCCCCATTTGCGCACCGCCTTGATTGCGGTCTCGACCGCTTCGGCACCGGTATTCATCGGCAGCGCCTTATCCATTTTTGCCATCTGGCACAGCTTTTCAAGGAACGGCCCCATCCGGTCATTATGAAAGGCGCGCGAGGTCAGGGTAATTTTCCGGGCCTGGGTCACCATCGCCTCGACAATTTTCGGATGGCAATGGCCCTGATTGACCGCAGAATAGGCGCTGAGACAGTCGAGATATTTATGACCATCGCTATCCCATACCCAGATGCCCCGGCCTTTTTCCAGAACCAGCGGCAGCGGGTTATAGTTATGGGCGCTGCGGCGATTGGTCTGGTCGATAATATCCTGTTGGGTGATCATGGGGTTATTCCTCCCGGGGTTTACGAGGGTGGGGCGGCAGTATCTGGCGTCCGAACAGGCTTGCCGCAAGCTCGATCGCAAGCTTCGCAGTGCTGTTCTGGAAATCCAGTGCCGGGTTTATTTCCATAAGGTCGAGCGAGATCATCCGATCCGAATCATGGATCATTTCCATGCAGAGCTGCGCCTCACGATAGGTCAGCCCGCCGGGAATCGTGGTGCCGACACCGGGGGCAATGGTCGGGTCAAGGCTGTCAACATCAAAGCTTACATGGATAAAGGCGTCTTTCGCTTTCACATCCTGCAAAATATTATGCATGACTTCGCGCATGCCGATTTCATCAATATAGCGCATGTCATAGGCCTTGACCCCGGCCTCAAGCACCAGCCGCTTTTCGGCGGTATCAACGGAACGGATGCCAACCTGATAAATATTGGTAGGGGCCACCATGGGAATTTTATGGCCAAGGCTGAGCAATTCCCGCGGGCCAAGTCCGGCGGTAATCGCCACCGGCATACCGTGAATATTGCCCGAGGGGCTGGTATCGCAGGTGTTGAAATCTGAATGGGCATCAATCCAGATAACGCACAGATTTTTTTTACGCGCCGCACAAAACCGCGCCACCGCCGCGATCGAGCCAATCGACATCGCATGGTCCCCACCCAGCATAATCGGCAATTTACCCTCATTGATCTCGTTAAAGACGGCTTCCTGAATATTCTGGCACCAGATGACATTTTCCCGCAAATGGCGATAGCCCCCTTCGGCGGCCTGTTCGGGGTTTTTCGGCCCGAACAAATTACCCCGGTCCTCGACCTCAAGCCCGAGCCGGGTCAGCGTTCCGGCAATACCGGCAACCCGCAACGCCTCCGGACCCATAGTGGCCCCACGGTGACCGGCCCCGGTGTCGCTGGGAACACCAATCAATGAAATATTCCTGTTCATGTAATAAAAAACCTTATCCTGGCCTGATTCTGTATGTTGTGGATAGCTTTGCATGGCAAAGCAAAAATGAAATTTCTAATTTACAGAAAATCCCGAATATTATGCGGAGAACTTGATTGTTGCGGCATATTGTTTTAAATTATTGAAAAACAATAGATTATGTCAAAAATAAAATGGTGGAGTAGCCCATAATGACCAAAAAAAGAGCCATCGATCGGATTGATTTGAAGATTCTTTCGATCCTGCAAAATAATGCCCGCATTACCAACCATGATTTATCTGCCGAGGTTAACCTGTCACCAAGTTCCTGTTTGCAGCGCGTCCGGCGGCTGGAGGACGAGGGGTTCCTCGACTCCTATATGGCGATAATTAATCTCAACAAGATCTGCCGGACGGTAACGGTATTGCTGACCGTCAGCCTCCATGATCACACCAACACCAATTTCAAGACATTTGAGGCCGCAATCAATGATTTCCCGGAAATTGTTGAATGTTATACCGTCAGCGGTAATTTTGATTATTTTCTGCGTATTGTCTGTCCGGATATGGATCGTTATCTGGAACTGAATGATAAATTGATTGAATGTATGGAGGGTGTTGCCAACATCAGCAGTCATGTCGCCCTCGCCACCACAAAAAAATTCAAAGGCTACGCCCTCGAAAAGCTGGTCGATTAACCAGCATCAAGGGCCAGCCGTGAGCTGACCCTTGATCAATTTTGTCGCCGGGACAGCGTTTCAGGAGCTGTCCGGTTTGGCTGCCGCAAAGGCGCTAGAATTTAAGATCAACCGTCGCCGTTACCGTCCGCGGATTGCCATAGAAGGCCGACACCACCCCTTCGAGACCAAGGCTGGGGAAATTATAACCGGCAACCTTATAGTCCTTGTTGGTCAGATTCTTGCCGTGAAGGCCAATCTGGACTTTGCCATCTTCCGAGGTCCAGACAATACTGGCGTCAATAAGGGCATAGGCGTTCTGATCCAGCAGCGGGATCGGATTTTCAAACATAAAGGTCTTGCTCTTATAGGAAACCGAGCCGATCAGATCAATTGATCCTTTTTCCTCAAGCAGGGTTGCGGAAAAATTATAATCCAGCGAAATATTGCCATTCCATTTCGGGGTATTCTGGAATACCTTGGTGTTGGCAATATTTATATTCTTGACAATCCAGCTATTATACTTGGCATTGATATAGCCGCCGCTGGCCTTCGCCGTCAGATTTTCACCAATAAGGGCGACGCCCTCGAACTCAATGCCCCAGATCGTTGCCTTGCCAGCGTTGGTGGTGGTGCCGACAAAGTCATTCTGAACACCGTCACCGGTTGTATCAATGCCGACCGATCCCGGAATCTGGATATCCTTGTAATTACTGTAAAACCCGGCAATATGGGTGCTGATACGTTCATCATTAAATTTTGATTTCAGCCCGATTTCGTAAGAATCCACGATCTCCGGTTTAAAGCCCTGTTTGGCAAGGTTGCTGCCTCTGGGATCAAACCCGCCGCCCTTGAACCCCTGACTGTAGGAGGCATAGAGATTGGTATCATCCGACGGTTGCCATTGAATGCTGATTTTCGGGGTGAATTTGGTATCGGTACGGATGCCGGTAAAGTTAGCGGACTCACGCAGCAAAATGGCTGAGTTATTGCCAAAATCCGGTGACCCTATGCCCAGAAATAACTGCTTGACCACTTTGGCGGTCCTTTTATCACTGGTATAACGCCCGCCGAGGGTAACACTCACCGTGTTGGTCAGGTCATAGCTGGTTTCACCATAAAACGCCCAGGTATTGGTATGAACATCACCCAATGTCGTGCTGGTAACCCCGAGCCCGCCCAGAATCACATCAAAATTATCAAAGGCATTGGCATTCAGATAATAGAAGCCGAATATGCTGTGAATCCTTTTGCTTTCATAGAGGAACTGGATTTCCTGACTGAATTGATGATTTCGGTAAACAACCGGGACATCAAAATCATTGGCGGGCAAACTATCGAAATCAATCGGCGATACCGTATTATTCTTGCGGTAGGCGGTGGTTGACTTCAGGGTAACGGACTCGGTTACATTCCATTCGGCGGCAGCGGAAATTCCGCCGCTGGTAACCAGCTGTTTGCCGGTGATCCCGGCGCGGGTATTAAAGACATTGCTCAGGATCGGCGCATGGGTTTTCCGGCTTACCGTCAGGCGATGACCGGCCTTCGGGTTGGACATGTCCCGGGTATAATCCCCGGAAATACGCAGAAAGAAATTTTCGTTCGGGGTAAATTCCACCCCGATACGCGCGCCGAATATATCCTTGTTATAATGCTGACGGCCATTAAACAGGTTGACACCAAAGCCGTCGCGGCTGAAATAGGCCAGCGAACCGCCGACGCTGACTTTATCACTTACCGGTGTCGAGGCGGTGACCACGCCATCAAGATGATTATAGTCACCCCCCGCGATCTTAAGCCGCAATTGTGGCTCATCGCCAAAGCGTTTGGTGACATATTTTATCGCGCCGCCGATGGTATTGCGGCCGTAAAGGGTTCCCTGCGGCCCGCGCAATATCTCAATACGCTTGATATCATAGATTTGCAGCACCGCCCCCTGGGGACGGTTAAGATAAACCCCGTCCAGATAGATGCCAACCCCGGCCTGAAAGCCGGCAACCGGGTCCTGCTGTCCCACCCCGCGAATGAACGCTGTCAGGGTGCTGTTGGTGCCGCGCGAAACTTTCAGCGTGGTATTAGGGGTGCTTTGCGCCAGATAGGTTATATCCGTTGCCCCGGCTTTATCCAGACTTTCCGCACTGAAAGCGGTAACGGCAACCGGGACCGATTGCAGGCTTTCTGTCCGGCGGCGGGCGGTCACAATAATTTCTTCCAGAACCGGCTTGGCCTTGTCTGCTGTTGTTTTGGCTTTATCCGCAGCAGGTTTGCCGGCGGCACTGGCAGGCAGTGGCGTCGCCACCGTCAGCACCAGCACCCCGAGCGGAATCAGGGCCAGAGTGGATATTGAGGATAACAAGATATGTGATAACTGCTTTTTCAAGGCTTTTCTCCCGAAATTTTTTTAATAAAATACGCTTGTTGACAGCGCATGAATTTCCTATTGGCAATACCATATCATGACTGATCCACAGTGTGACCCTAGACCATGGTCCATATAGTCAGTCGGCACCGCAATCCGCCATAATATCCCGTGGTTTGCAGGAATATCTTGTTGCCTGTTCAGTTAAAATATATCACTTGTCCGGGAATCCCATGGTTGAAATTCTTAGTATGATTGGTCTGATAGGGGGATTGTTATCACTGATAATCCTGACCATCCGCGGGGTGAATGTGATGATCGCCGGGCCGCTCGCGGCACTGTTCGTCGCGGTGATGAGCGGTCTGGCCCTTTTCCCCCAACTCGCCGACCCCGGACAGGCCGATTATGTTGTCAGCTATATGAAAGGGTTTTCCGGCTTTATCTCATCATGGTTTCCGATATTCATTCTGGGGGCTATCTTTGGCAAGGTGATGGAAGACAGCGGTGCCGCCGACAGTATTTCCAGCTGGATTGTCAAAAAGCTCGGGATAAAACATGCCGCCTTTGCCGTTGTTGCCGCCTGTGCGGTGCTGACCTATGGCGGGGTCAGCCTGTTTGT
>JAADGA010000105.1:0-1853 GCA_013152615.1 Alphaproteobacteria bacterium | reverse complement strand
TGGTTGCTTTTTCAGTCTATCCGATGGCGCTCAGCCTGTTCAAGCAGGCCAACCTGCCGCGGCGCTTCATCCCGGCGGCGCTGGCTTTTGGCTCGGTCACCTTTACCATGACCTCTGCCGGATCGCCGGAGATACAGAATGTCATTCCGATTAAATATCTGGGGACGACGCTTTATGCCGGCTGGCAGGTCAGTCTGGTCGTTGCCCTGTTCATGGCAAGTTTTGGTTTCTGGTGGCTGCGGCGGATGATCACAAAGGCGGTGGCGAACGGGGAATGCTATGATGAGCGCGCCAATGATCCAGTTTTTGAGCAAAAAGCCAATCTGCCCCATCCTTTGCTGAGCATAGTGCCGCTGATTCTGGTTCTGGGTATTTCGTTCGCGTTTCACGAGACCCTGAAACAATCGGCCTTGCTGATTGCGCTCACCGGCGGGGTGCTCAGCAGTATCCTGTTCTACTGGAAACGGTTTAACAACCTTGGGGGGGCCCTGTCCGCGGGGGCGGCAGGGGCTTTGATCGCCATCGGCAACACGGCGGCAGTTGTTGGTTTTGGCACCGTTGCCAAGGCCTCACCAGCCTTTGCTGTCGTGGTTGATGCCATGACGAGCCTGCCGGGAAACGGCCTGATCGGGGCCGCGGTTGCCGTCAGTGTTATCGCCGGGATGACCGGATCGGCCTCGGGCGGGCAATCAATCGCCCTGCCGATCCTTGCGCCGCATTATCTGGGCCTCGGGGTTGACCCGAGCGCGTTACACCGGGTGATCGCGATTTCATCAGGGGCGCTCGACAGCCTGCCGCAGAATGGCTATGTTGTGACCACTATCCGGGCAATCTGTGATGAAAAACATAAAGATGCCTACGCCCCCCTTGCCGCCCTGACAGTAATTGTGCCAATATTGGGCGTAATCATGGCAATCGGCCTTTTTTTGATGTAGCAGCGTAACCGGAAGCCAGAAACCAGAAATCGGAAATCGGCAAAGGGCAGCACCCTCTCCGGATTGGCTCAAACTCCGAAGGCCATAATGGCCTGAGGCAAGGCCGACCGGCCGCCCGAGCCAATGCGAGGAGGGGGAGCGAGGCGACGAGCGGGGGAGTATCCCCCACTCCTTAAAAGAAAGAACCACAATGAAAAAAGCTGCCATCATTACCGCCACCCTGCTTGGTCTCACCTCCTGTGATATAAATTCCGGGCAGGGCAGGGCCGTGGCCCCGGTTCCGGATTTTCTGGTTGGTGCGCTGGTCAGAACCTATTATGACGGCAAGTCAGATGACCTGCTGACCGGCGGACTCGGGCTCAGGGGACTGCAATCACCGCAGGCGCCGACCTTCAGGAATGCCGATCATCCAACCGTGCGGGAGCTTAGGACCTATGCCATCTACAGCGATTACCGGGCGCTGAATGATACTACGACCAGCGGCGGTTTCGGTCGGCTTTATGGTCCTAATATTGGTAATAAAAACCCCGACGGCAAGGTTGCCGGGGTTGAATATCTCAGCTTTATGAGGCTGGATAAAAAACATCCGAATATCACCCTGATGGTCCAGATTCCGGACAGCTTTAATCGCAGCAAACCGTGCCTGATTACCGGGCCGTCATCGGGGTCGCGCGGCATTTACGGCGCCATTGGCACCGTCGGCGAATGGGCGTTGAACAAGGGCTGTGCCGTTGTTTATACCGACAAGGGCACCGGCACCGGATTTCATTTCCTGACCAGTGGCAAGGTTTTCGGTCTTCAGGGCCGGTTGATTGATGCGGTCACCGCCGGGGCGAGATCAAGTTTTACCGTCCCGCTCACCCCTGAACTGATGGCCTATAATAAAGAATATCCTTTCCGGGTGGCAGTACAGCATGC
>JAADGA010000104.1 GCA_013152615.1 Alphaproteobacteria bacterium | reverse complement strand
ATCTGCCAGCGATTATTGCCGTGCTTAAGGCTGCCGGTTGTCAGCTGCGCGGCGACGACATTGTCTGCGCCCTTGATCCGTCGGTAGCCCCGGCCAGTGCCGAAGACTGGGACACCGAATATCTTGACGCTATTCTGTCAATCAAAATAGTGGACGGGGTTGACGGCGCGATCGATCATATTGCCGCCCATGGCTCCCATCATACCGACAGTATTATCACCGAAAATGACGCGACGGCGGAGAAATTCCTTAATCTGGTTGACAGTGCCATTGTCATGCATAACAGCTCGACCCAGTTTGCCGACGGCGGCGAATTCGGCATGGGCGCGGAAATCGGTATCTCCACCGGTAAAATCCATGCCCGGGGTCCGGTCGGACTGGAACAGCTCACCAGCTATAAATATAAAGTCCGCAGCAATGGCCAGACCAGACCATAATATTTTTCCGCAGGGCGACTGGGCGGGCAAGACAATTGGTTTGCTCGGCGGCTCGTTTAATCCGGTTCATGACACTCATGTGGCGATAACGGATGCCGCCCTGAAACGGCTCGGTCTGGATGCGGTCTGGTGGCTGGTCTCGCCGCAGAATCCGCTCAAATCCGCCGCTGATATGGCCCCGTTCGACGACCGTCTGAACGGCGCCCGCAGGCGGGCCACCGACCCGCGTATATATGTCACTGATCTGGAAAGGCAGCTCGGTACCCGCTATAGCGTCGATATGCTTGACCGGCTGGTCACCCGGTTGCCGGATAGCCGCTTTGTCTGGCTGATGGGGGCTGATAATCTGGCCCAGTTTTCGCAGTGGAAAGACTGGAAGAAAATTGCGCACACGGTAGTATTTGCGATTTTCGATCGTCCGGGTTATTCTGCGGCTATTGAGATGAGTACCGCGGCACAATATTTTCGGGACAGTAGAATTCCCGAGGACAGGGCGGCAGCACTCGGCTCAATGACCGCCCCGGCGTGGACCGTCATCCGTGATGTCTACAGCCCGTTGTCATCAACCAAGATAAGACGAAAAAACTTTAATAACCAAGAGGTTACATTGCCTAATAATCATATGTCCGAAGATAACACATCATCTTCGCTGGACCCCCCCGGTAGGAACGCGCTTCAGGAGCTTATTCTCAACTCTCTTGAAGACGACAAAGCCGAAGAAATTATTTTCATAGATTTGAAGGGAAAATCCAGCATCGCCGATTCGATGGTGATTGCTTCTGGCCATTCCACCCGCCAGGTCGCGGCAATAGCCGATCATCTGGTCACAAGAATAAAACACGCCGGTCACGGACTCTGCAAGGTCGAGGGCCTTGAAAAATCCGATTGGGTGTTGATTGATGCCGGTGACGTGATTGTGCATATTTTCCGGCCAGAGGTGCGCAGCTTCTATAACCTGGAGAAAATGTGGACAATGGATATCGCCCCCGATGACTTTACCCCTGACAGAATGCCTGGGTCAGTTGACATTCCGGATTAACATCATTGCCGTCGGCCGGATGAAAACCGGGCCGGAAAGTCAGCAGATGGCGGCCTATCTCAAGCGCTGTCCGTGGCCGGTCACCGTTGTCGAGGTTGAGGAAAAACGTCCGATCAGGGGGAGTGAGCGCAAGCTGCGTGAAGGCGATCTGATCCTGAAAGCCCTGTCGAATATCGATTCGGGCGCAGCCTATGTCATTATCCTTGATGAACGGGGAAAATCCGTCGGCAGCCGCCGCTTTGCCGACCTGATCCGGAATCATCGGGACAACGGCATCGCCAATCTGGTTTTTATTATTGGCGGGGCCGGGGGCTGTGACCCGCGGGTCAGCAAGCGGGCAGATTTTCTATTGTCTTTAAGTGATATGACCTGGCCCCATATGCTGGCACGGGTTATGCTGATGGAACAGCTCTACCGCGCGTCCTGCATTTTATCGGGGCATCCCTATCATAAAGATTGATTTTAGCCCGGATTAGCCTACTTATTACAGGATAAACATTATACAATAGGCCCGACAAGCTTCTAAAAATGGATTTTCACATAAGCCCGATGACACTTTTACCGATAAATCCGACCAAACCGGTTGTTCTGTGTATCCTTGACGGTTGGGGTAACCGCCGTCAGTCCCGGGATAACGCCATTGCGCTTGGCCATACCCCCAATTATGATGGCTTTATCCGGACCTGTCCGGTGGCCAGCCTCGAAACCTCCGGGGTGGCGGTTGGCCTGCCGGACGGGCAGATGGGCAATTCCGAGGTCGGCCATACCAATATCGGGGCGGGCCGGGTGGTATTTCAGGATTTACCGCGTATCGACAAGGCCATTGCCGATGATCAGTTGGCAGCAATCGCGGCGTTAAAATCCGCGATTGCTCACTTGAAATCGACCGGCGGCACCTGTCATCTGATGGGGCTGCTATCGCCGGGCGGGGTCCATAGTCATCAGCATCATATGGTGGCCCTCGCCGCGATATTATCCGCTGCCGGAATTCCGGTTGCCGTCCACGCTTTTCTCGATGGCCGCGATGTACCGCCAAGCAGTGCCGGTGAATTTATCGAAAAATTTGAAGCCGATACCGCCTCTTTTGACCGGGTGAAAATTGCCACCGTGACCGGGCGCTATTATGCCATGGACCGGGACCAGCGCTGGCAGCGGGTGGAAAAAGCCTATAACGCCATGATGGATGCGGTTGGTGCGCCCGCCCCCAGTGCGCTGGCGGCGCTTCGGGCCAGCTATGCCGCCGACATTACCGATGAATTTATGCTGCCAGCCATCATCGGCCCCTATCAGGGGATGAAAGACGGGGACGCTGTCCTGATGGCTAATTTCCGGGCCGACCGGGCGCGGGAGATTCTGCTGGCGTTGCTTGACCCGGATTTTAACGGCTTTAGCCGCCATCGACAGGTCGATTTCTGCAGTCGGCTGGGCATGAGCGACTATTCGGCGGCGCTCGGCGAATTTATGACGACCCTGTTCCCGTCAGAGGAAATTATTGATACCCTCGGGGAGGTTGTGGCCCGGAACGGCCTGACCCAGCTGCGGATTGCCGAAACCGAAAAATATGCCCATGTCACCTTTTTCTTTAATGGCGGCAGTGAGGCTGCCTATGACGGCGAAGAACGTATTCTGATCCCGTCGCCGGATGTAGCGACCTATGATCTGCAGCCGCAAATGTCGGCGCCTGAGGTTACGGACCGTTTGACCGAGGCGATTATTTCCGGCAAATATGATCTGATTATTGTTAATTTCGCCAATCCGGATATGGTTGGCCATACCGGTATATTGGCGGCAGCAAAAATTGCGGTTGAAACCGTTGATGACAGCCTGGGCCGTGTCCGCGATGCGGTTAAGCAGGCCAAAGGTACCCTATTGATCAGCGCCGATCACGGCAATATTGAATTGATGAAAGACCAGAAGAGTGGCCAGCCCCACACCGCCCACACCACCAATCTGGTGCCGTTCATTCTGGTAAATGGTGATGCGGCGGCGGGTTTGCTCAATGACGGGGATCGCTTTATGCTCGAAAATGGCCGTCTGGCTGATATCGCCCCGACGATCCTGAGCCTGATGGGTCTGGAACAGCCCCGGGCCATGACCGGTCATTCCCTGCTGAAAATCGCCGCAGATCAGAAAAACGCCGCAGATCAGAAAATCACCGCAGATCAGAAAAACACCATAGCCGGAGACCGTGCCACTGTCTGAGGATCGTCACCATCATCTGTTTTCCCGATACGGGGTCATGGTTGCGGTTATCGCTGCCTTTTTTGTGATGTCGCCGGATATTCAGGCGGCCCCGAATATTCAGAAGATCCCGAATATTCAGACGGCTCCGAATAGTAAAATGCTGAAAGATATACAGCATAAAATCACCACCACCAGAGGCCGCGCCCGCAAATATGAGCAGGCGGCCCGCACCCTTGGGCAGAAGATTACCGGCCTGCGTCAGAATCTGGTGGTGGCCGCGCGGAAGATTCAGCAGGCCGAGCAGGCGGTCTATTTAAAAGAAACCCGCCTTGACAGGCTGGATAATCAGAAAAAAAATCTGGAGACGACCCTGAAGTCGCGCTATGGGGAGATGGCAAGAACCCTGGCCGCGATGCAACGGTTGAGCCAGCAGCCGGCAGAGCTTGTCACCTTTCGCCCGGCCACGGCAATCAACAGCCTGCGCAGTGCCAGCCTGTTGAAAACATTACAGCCGGAGCTGAAAAAGCGGGCGGGGATCATCCGTCAGGATATCACCGCACTCGGCCTTGTCCGGCAGAAAATAATTCAGGACCGGCAACAGTTGAAAAACCTGCTGGCCGCCTTGACCGCAAAACAGATCACAATGAATCAGTTGCTGGACGCCCGCCGCCTGAAACAGCGGGCGCTGCATCAGGCAACCCGGGAACAACGCCGGAAATTAAAACAATTTGCCGCCAAGGCCAAAAATCTACAGGATCTGATTGCCAGAATTGACAGGGAAAACAAGGCAAGAGCGATTGAACGCGCTGCCCGTGAGGCCGCCCGGCGGTTGATGGCGAAACCCGGTCGTGCCGGCGGCATTGACAACAGCCGTCAGCAGGCCAGCCTTGGCACTTCGGATCGCCGACGGCTGGGGTCACTGCGGCAGCGGGGCAGTGATTTTCGCATCAGCAAAGGCAGCATGCCGCTGCCAGCCCGGGGTAGAATAGCCCAGAGATTTGGCACCAGAACCGCGGAAGGCCAGATGTCCGAAGGCATTACCATCCATACCCTGCCACAAGCCACCGTGGTTTCCCCTTATGAGGGCCGGATTGTCTTTGCCGGAAGATTCCGCTCCTATGGCCTGTTGTTGATTATCTCCCATGGGCCGGAATATCATACCCTGCTGGCGGGCATGACCCGTCTTGATGCGGAAGTCGGCCAGTGGGTGCTCAAGGGTGAACCGGTCGGGCAGATGGCCGCCGCTTCCGCAAAATCGACCGGGGCGAACAGAAAATTAACCGTCGGGACCAATAGCGGGCAAACTCTCTATGTGGAATTAAGACGGATGGGAAAACCCATTAATCCGTTGCCGTGGATTATGGCAGCTGACAGAAAGGTACTTTAAAACAGATGAAAAAATATACTGTAAGCGTAATTATTTTACTGGCGATAATTACGATCGCCCCCTTTGGGATCACCCCGGTACTGGCGAAGGATTCAGATACCTACAAACAGCTTAATCTGTTTGGCGATGTTTTTGAAAAGATCCGCTCGCAATATGTGCGCAAGGTTTCGGACAAGAAGCTGATTGAAGCCGCGATCAATGGCATGTTAAGCTCGCTTGATCCTCATTCCAGCTATATGACCCCGAAGGGTTTCGACGAAATGAAGGTCCAGACCAGAGGCGAATATGGCGGCCTTGGCATGGAGGTTACCCTTGACAAGGGGGTTGTTCGTGTCGTCTCTCCGATTGATGATACCCCGGCATCGCGCGCCGGTATCCGCCCCGGGGATTATATTATCAAACTTGACGGTGAACGGGTCATGGGCCTGACCCTGACCGAGGCCGTGGCAAAAATGAAGGGGGCGATTGGCACCAATATCGTCCTGACCATCATTCGCAAGGGGGTAAAGCAACCGCTTAAATTTACCCTGACCCGGTCCACCATCACCCTTAAATCCGTACGCTCCCACCTCGAAGGCGATGTTGGTTATATCCGTATTTCCTCTTTTACCGAGAAAACCGAAAGCGGACTTCTGGCGGCTCTCGTCAAGATCAAAAAGCAACTGGGCAGCAAGCTTCAGGGGGTGGTGCTTGACCTGCGCAATAATCCCGGCGGCCTGCTCACCCAGTCGATTGCTGTCGCCGGTAATTTCCTCGACCGTGGGGAGGTGGTTTCGACCCGGACCAGAGATGACAAGCATATTCAGCGGTTTCCTGCCCGAAAGGGTGATTCGATTAACGGCAAACCGCTGATTGTCCTGATCAATGGTGGCTCGGCGTCGGCTTCTGAAATTGTTGCCGGGGCGCTACAGGATAATCGCCGGGCAATCATTGTCGGCACCCAGTCCTTTGGCAAGGGGTCTGTTCAGACTATTATTCCGCTTGGGGCCAATGGTGCCATGCGCCTGACCACGGCCTATTATTTCACTCCGTCCGGCAATTCGATT
>JAADGA010000103.1 GCA_013152615.1 Alphaproteobacteria bacterium | reverse complement strand
ATTAACCCTGCTGATCGCATATCCAAAGGTGAACTGAACTATATTCGCGGGCTGCGCGCGAACACATCATAACATATAAAGCCGCTCTCAGACATAACAGATAACGATCGGAAAGGGTTTTAACGACCTGACTGACAATTTTCCGCTGCCGGTAGCCAGCGCCGTGGTTTATCGCGTGCAGACTGTAACTAACTGGTTAAAATGCTTTTCACCAGAACGGGAAAAGCTGATGATGCGTGTTTTCTGATTTCGCTTCGCCCAGCCCAGCTCTTCAAAACGGCTTAAAAACGCCCGGCCAAGGCTGCCGGCAAGGTGGCAGCGTCGTTCACTCCAGTCCAGACATTCACGACATAGTGGTGTCTTCTTTAAACGCAGAGCCTCTACGTCGATGCCAAAGCCGGTCGCAAAACCGTCCCCTTCATTTGACAGCGTCAGGTCCTCCCCCTCAGGCCGGATGTACCCGCGTGCCATCATGCTGTCAAAAAGCCGGACCCCCATATCACCGGCTAAATGATGGTAGCAGACCCGTGCTTTACGAAGCGCCGCGTTTTTTGGTCCGGGCTGGTGGCGAAGATGCCCTGATCTGGCGGCAAGCCCCATAAGCTTTTCCAGAAGCTGTGCAACATCATCATTGGCAAGGGAAAAATATTTATGCCGCCCCTGTCTGCGGGCGTGAAGTAAATCGCCCTGATCAAGCTTCGACAGGTGAGAACTGGCGGTTTGCAGGGTGACGCCTGCCTCTGCGGCCAGTTCTGTCGCGGTCAGCGCCCGCCCGCTCATCAGTGCGGTCAGGATGTTCGCCCGCGCAGGATCGCCAATCAGGGCGGCAATATAGGCAATGTCAGGTCCTTCTTTCATAGTTCGATCGTAATCGAAACATTTAATAAGCGCAACCCGCTAAATTAACCCTGTTAACCCAACCCGCTAAATTAAACCTGTTAACCAATGAAAAGGACCTGCCCATGCGTACCCCTATAATTCACTATTCCCGCACCCCACCTGAGAAAAAACTATTTACCCAATATGCCCGCAACCGCAAGTGGAGCAAGAGGGGATATGGCAAATGAGCAAGCTTAATATTCACATGGATGACGGTTACAAACTGGTCGTACACCATTATTCGGCTGAGGACAGCAGCCCAGATCAGGGGGCCGTTCTTTACATCCATGGTGCCACTTTTTCGGCAGATTTATCGGTCGGGTTTAAATTTGACGGCTTTTCCTGGGCGGATGATCTGGAGGCGGCTNNNCTGGCGGCGGCTGGATTTGATGTCTGGGCGCTTGATTTCATCGGCTTTGGAGCATCGGACCGCCTGCCGAATTGTCCGGAGGGCATAATCCCGGGTAAATGCCCCGAAGCAGTACAGCAGATTGAGGCTGCCGTCCGGGAGATTCTGGCGCAAAGTGGCAATCACCATATTTCAATCATTGCGCATTCCCGGGGAACGCTTCCGGCGGGAGCCTTCGCCGCCGCGCACCCCGACCTGATTGAGCGGCTGGTTATGTTCGGCCCGATTGCACAGCGTCAGGGTGCGGTGGAGCCAGTGTCGCCCGCGTCGATGTCGGCATTTCAGCAGATCACCATCCAAAGTCAATATGATCGTTTTGTCTGTGATGTGCCCGCAGCGGAAACGCCGGTTTTATCGGCGGCTCATTTTACCGACTGGGCGGCGGCCTATCTGGCAACGGACAATCATAGTGCTGATTTTAATCCGCCTGCGGTGACGGTTCCGTCCGGACCGGCAGCAGATATACAGGATGCGTGGGCTGGCCGGTTTCCTTATGATCCGTCACAGATTACATGTCCGGTGCTTATTGTTCGGGGGGAATGGGACAGTTTAATCCCGGATGTCGATGCCGCCTGGCTGTTCAACAGTCTGAGCCGCGCAGCCGCAAAACAGGACATTAAGCTCGCCAAAGCGACACATCTGGCCCATCTGGAAAGGGGCAGGTTCGATCTTTATCAGGCAACCCGCGACTTTCTGCTGCGTGACCGTATAAATACTGCGACGACCACAGGGCCAGTCGCCGTTATTTTCGAGGTTGAACTGGCCGCAGGACGTAAAGCTGATTATCTTGATATCGCTGCCAGGATACGACCGCTGCTGGATCAGAGTGAGGGCTTTGTCTCGGTCGAGCGGTTTCAGAGTTTGACCGACCCGAAGAAGATCCTGTCGCTATCATTTTTTAAAGATGACGCGGCGGTTCGGCGATGGCGCACTCTTGATGCCCACCGCAATGCGCAGGGGAAGGGGCGCGGGGGAATCTTCGCGGATTACCACCTGCGGATCGCTCATATCATTCGTGATTATGGCATGATTGACCGTCATCAGGCCCCGGCTGACAGCAAAATGGTGCATCGGTCAATCCCGCCCGGTAACGCCGGAAGCAGACCATAGTCTGAACGACAGGCTTGCAGGGCACGGGCTTCATCCCTAAAGTAAAAAGGATAATAATGTAAGGGATAGTCTTTAATGACCTGGGTGACGATTTTACCGCCGCTGGTGGCAATTATTGTAGTGCTGTGGCGTCGGGAGGTAATTCTGGCGTTGTTTCTCGCGGTCTTTACTGCTGAATTTCTATTGTTGTCGCCGGGGAATGTGACAGGTGATGTCATGGCCCCGCTCAATGCTTTTGTCAACAGTCTGGAGCGGATTGTCGCGGTGTTTGCCACGGCGGGCAATAGCCGGATTCTGATATTCAGCCTGCTGATTGGTGCCCTGCTGGCCTATATCCGGGTGTCCGGCGGGGTCAGTGCGCTGGTGGAAATGATGGTTGGCAGCGGTCTGGCCAGAGGACGGCGCTCGGTCGGGCTGCTGACCACTCTGACCGGGGTTGTGATCTTCATTGAATCTAATCTCAGCGTGCTGACCTCGGGGATATTGGCGCGCGGATTGTTCGATAAATATGGCATGAGCCGGGCCAGACTGGCCTATATTATCGACAGCACCAGTGCGCCGGTCTGTATCCTGATCCTGCTTAATGGCTGGGGGGCTTATGTGCTGGCGCTGCTCAGCGGTTATCAGCTTGGCCAGCCGGCGGTGGTTGTGTTATGGGGCACGGTGGTGCTGAATTTTTACGCGCTGATCACCTTGGGGCTGGTGTTTTATACCGTGCTTTCCGACCGGGTATATGGCCCGATGGCGATAAGCGACGGCAAGGCCCGCGCGGAAACCCTGAGCCATCATCATGAATATCCGCCGACCCGGGCGCGTTTTATGCTGGTGCCATTGCTGACCATGATTTTGGGCATGATTGGTTTTATGTGGTGGACCGGGGACGGTGATATCGCCCTTGGCAACGGCTCAAAATCGGTACTTTATGCCACCGCCCTTGCCGCTCTTGTCGCCTATGTCATGATGGTGTCAAGCCGGAGATTCAGCCATATTCAATTGGTGGAGATTGGCTTTCGCGGCATGGGGGAGCTGTTGCCGCTGGTGACGATCGTGCTGTTTTCGCTGGCGCTCGGGGCCAGCCTGCAACAACTGGGCACCGGGGTTTTTATTGCCGGACTGGTCGGTAACTATCTGCCACTGGTGCTGGTGGTGCCAGTGCTGTTTCTCAGCGGGGCGTTGATATCCTTTACTACCGGTACCTCATGGGGGACCTTTGCCATTCTTATTCCGCTCGGGGTGCCGCTGATCCAGAGCCTCGGGCTGCCGCCGTCGCTGGTGCTGGCGGCGATCCTTGGTGGCGGCGTGTTTGGTGATCACTGTTCGCCGATTTCCGACACCACCGCGATTTCCGCGATTGCCAGCGGCTGTGATCTGCTGGAACATGTCAGAACCCAATTGCCCTATGCCCTGATCGCCGGGGCAATCAGCTTAATATTTTATGTGATTGCGTCTGTTATAATGTTATAATCTCCAGACAGAAATTGGTAAATCCCAAATTGATAAACCCCAAATTCGTAATTCCGGTGATGTCTTAAAGTAAGGGCTAAAATCCTAACCAATGAAAGAGCAGTATAGTGAAAATATTAATCATTGCCGGTTATTTCCCACCCTATAGTCCGGCCTCGGCCAGCCGGGTGAACAAGCTCGCCAGCTATCTTGAGGATCACGGCCATGATATACAGGTGCTATGCCCGCATAACGACGAGTTCGAGCCGGTGTTGTCGCCCGAAGTATCGCCGGGGCGAGTTCATTATATTGACTATGCAAAAATCAATGACTTTCCAACCACGGTAAAAGCCTGCCTGAAGTCGTTTTTCGGCAAAAGCAAAAAGCAGTCACCGCCGCAAAATGTAACTACCCCGTTGGACCACGGGGATATTGCGCCGCGCAGAGAATCGGCAATCAGCATCCTGTACCGGCGGCTGACCAATATTCCGGACGATATGATCGGCTGGTATTTGCCTGCGGTTCGGGCCGGTAAAAAAATATTTCAACAGTGGAGCCCGGATATCATCTTTGCCACCCTGCCGCCTTTTACCCCGATGCTGGTGGCCGCCCGGCTTGGCCGGATGATTAATGTGCCGGTGGTCTTTGATTACCGTGATTTATGGACAAACCATCCCTATTATAACAGTCGCGGCCTGCGCCGGGGCATTGATCGCTTGCTGGAAAATCATGCGCTGAAACAGTGCGCGGGTCTGGTGACAGTCACCAGTACGTGGGCAGAGCATTTGAGATCAGCACGGGATATTCCGGTTGAATTTGTCATGAATGGCTTTGATCCGGCGGATTTTAACCCCGAGGCCCGCGCCAGCTATGATGACGGCAAGATAACCCTGCTCTATGCCGGGTATTTATATGGCGGCACCCGCGATCCGTCGGTTGCCTTTGAGGCCCTGGGCAGGCTTGGCGACAAGGCGCAGAATTTCACTATTCTGCTCTATACCCCCAAGGGCAGGGCAGATTTGAATGACCGGCAGAATGCGCTGATAAAACAGTATAATCTGGAAAAAAATGTGATCTGTAACCGCTATATTCCGCAAAAGCAACTGCTGGAAATTCAACAGCAGGTTGATGTGCTGATGCTGCTCAGATGGGACCACCCCGGCGAGGATGGGGTTATTGCCGGCAAGCTGTTTGAATATATCGGCGCGAACAAGCCGGTTTTATCCCTTGGCAGCACCACCGGCGAGGCGGCGGATATTATCCGTGACAATGCTTTTGGTCTGGTCAGCAATGACGCGGATGAGGTTGCGACTTATTTGTCGACCCTGCTTGATAAAAAAAGACAGGGGCAACTGGAAACCGCGGTAAATCCGGCCCGGGAAAAATTCACCCGCGCCCGACAGTTTGAAAAGCTGATCAGCTTTATGGACAGAATTATCGCCGATCATAAAGGGTAATCTCACACCCTCTCGATGATCATGGCGATGCCTTGGCCAACGCCGATACACATGGTGCAGAGGGCATAACGGCCGCCCCGGCGGTGAAGTTCATACATCGCGGTCGTCACGAGGCGCGCACCGCTCATGCCGAGCGGATGGCCAAGGGCGATCGCCCCACCGTTGGGATTGACATGGTCGGCATCGTCCGCGAGGCCAAGGTCCCGCAGCACCGCGAGGCTTTGGGAGGCGAAGGCTTCATTAAGCTCAATCACATCCATCTGATCCAGACTGAGGCCGGTCTGTGCCAGCAGCTTTTTGGTCGCCGGAGCCGGGCCAAAGCCCATGATCCGTGGTTCCAGTCCGGCAGTCGCCATCCCGACCACCCGCGCCTTCGGGGTCAAGCCATGTTTTTTGGCGGCTGCGCCCGAGGCCAGCAGCAGCGCGCACGCCCCGTCATTAACGCCCGAGGCACTGCCCGCGGTTACCGAGCCACCGTCGCGAAACGGTGTGCGCAGTCGGCTGAGCGCTTCCAGCGTGGTGCCGGGGCGGGGATGCTCATCTGTCATGACGACAACAGGATCGCCTTTCCTCTGCGGAATGGTGACCGGGATGATTTCATCGTCAAAGCGTCCAGCTTGCTGGGCGGCGGCGGTTTTCTGTTGGGAGCGCAGGGCGAATAAATCCTGATCGGCGCGCGAAATATTAAAATCCTCGGCGATATTTTCTGCGGTTTCCGGCATGCTGTCTACGCCATATTGCGCCTTCATCATCCGGTTGACAAAGCGCCAGCCAATGGTGGTGTCGAATGTTTCCACCTTGCGGGAAAAGGCCGTATTCGCTTTGCCGGTGACAAAGGGCGCACGCGACATGCTTTCGACGCCGCCTGAGATCATCACTTCCGCTTCACCGGCCTTGATGGCACGGGCAGCGATGCCGGTGGCGTCCATGCCGGAACCACACAGCCGGTTTACCGTGGCCCCGGACAGGGTGACCGGCAGGCCGGCGAGCAGGGCGCTCATACGCGCAACATTGCGGTTGTCTTCCCCGGCCTGATTGGCACAGCCCATGATCAGGTCATCGACCGCGGTCCAGTCCATATCAGGGTTGCGCTCTATCAATGCCTTAAGCGGAATGGCGGCCAGGTCATCGGGGCGTACGGCGGACAATGCGCCGCCGTAACGGCCAATGGGGGTGCGGATAGCGTCACAGATAAAGGCGTCTTTCATGGGGTATCTCCTGTTTTTTCTTCTTCGGTAGCCAGAACGGTCTTATTGGTGGCATGTGATTTGCCGCGGAAGGTGGCAATCAACTGGCCCTTCTGGTTGGTGATTGCAATGTCGTATATACCCTGTCGTCCCCGTCCGCCCTGAAATTCTCCGGTCGCCGTTAAAATATCGCCGGGGAAAGACGGTGCCAGATAGTCGATCATGCAGCCCGAGGCCACGGAGACGACATTGCGGCTGTTGCAGGCATAGGCAAAAACCGCATCGGCCAGGGCAAATACTGCACCGCCATGGGTACTGCCGTAGACATTCGTCATATCTTCGGTAATTTTCATTTTCATGGTGGCGGTGCCGGGGCCAATGGCGATAAACTCGATATCGAGCAATTTGTCCAGGGTGCGGCGGCGGTTGAATATTTCCGCAATCTTTCGGGCGACGTTCCGGGTAATTTCTGTGGTCATATAATCTTGTTTCCGGCAGATACCGCGCGCGTGATCAGGGGTGATGTCCGGTAGCGGTCCTCGCCGTAAAAATCTTTCAGGTGACGCAGGGTGGCGGCAATATGATCAAGGCCGATATCCCCGGCCCATTGCAGCGGCCCCTTGGGATAGTTAACCCCGCTTTTCATTGCAATATCGACGCCGTCGGGGCTGGTAACCCCCTGAAATACCGCGTCACAGCCTTCATTGGCGAGCATGGCGACGATGCGCATGACAATCAGGCCGGGACAGTCATCAATGACCGAAACTTTTTTGCCCAGCGCCTGAAAAAAGCCAACGGCTCCGGCAAGGTCGGCATCGGATACCTGATCGCCTCTGGCAATAGCAATCCGCGCGGCGG
>JAADGA010000102.1 GCA_013152615.1 Alphaproteobacteria bacterium | reverse complement strand
GCACCGTTTACTTCCGGCACAATCAGCGGCACCTCGGGATCCATACGGAAATGAGAGCTGTTATCAATGACGACACAGCCCGTTTTGCCAATTTTCTCCCCCCATTTTTTTGACACCGCGCCGCCAGCCGACATCAGGGCAATATCGGTGTCTGAAAAATCATAATCATCAAGGCATTTTACCTTCAGGGTCTTGTCGCCGAACGTCACCTCCTGCCCCAGTGACTTGCGCGATGCCAGCGGGACAAGTTCCGCGACCGGAAACTGACGCTCCGCCAGCATATTCAGCATTTCCCGGCCAACATTTCCGGTAGCGCCGATAACGGCGACTTTATAGGACATAATCAACTCCAGTTTTTAGGTGGCGGACACATGATCAAGCGCCCGTAAAATACTGTCCCCCATGACAGTGGTTGACACCCGGGCCTTGCCCGGCTGCATGATGTCGGTCGTCCGCAGACCCCCGGCCAGCACGGAGCGCACCGCATCCTCGATCATCCGGGCTTCCTCCCCGCAATCGAATGTATAGCGCAAGGCCATGGCAAGGCTTAATATCGTGGCAATCGGATTGGCGACATTCTGCCCGGCAATATCGGGCGCACTGCCGTGAACCGGCTCATACATTGCCGCCCCGCCCCGTACCCCGAGCGCCGCCGACGGCAACATGCCGAGCGAACCGGTCAGCATCGCCGCAACATCGCTTAAGATATCACCAAACAGGTTATCGGTGACAATGACATCAAACTGTTTCGGCGCGCGCACCAGTTGCATGGCGCAACTGTCGGCCAGCATATGATCTAGCTTTATATCCGGATATTGTCTGGCAATCTTCGTCACCTCCTCGCGCCACAGCAGGCCGCTTTCCATAACATTTGCCTTGTCGGACGATGTTACCCGCCCGCGTCTTTTCCCCGCAAGCTCAAAGGCAACATGGGCGATCCGGTGGATTTCCGGGGTGGTATAAACCTGGGTGTTAATGCCGCGGCGGCTGCCATCCGGTAAATCTTCAATGCCGCGCGGTTTACCGAAATAAACCCCGCCGGTCAGCTCCCGAACGATCATAATATCAAGACCACTGACCAGTTCAGGCTTCAGACTGGAAGAATTCACCAATGATTCAAAACAGATGGCCGGACGCAGGTTGGCGAAAAGTTCCAGTTCCTTGCGCAGTGCGAGCAGCCCCGCTTCCGGGCGCTTGTCATAGTCAACCCCGGCCCATTTCGGCCCGCCGACCGCGCCAAGCAAGACCGCGTCAACCGTTTTCGCCAGCTCCAGCGTATTATCGGACAACGGCACGCCATAGGCGTCATAGGCGGCCCCGCCAACCAGCCCCTCATAAAGGGTAAAGTTCAGCCCGCGCTTTGTCCGCAGCCAGTCAATGACCCGCCGGGCCTCAACCATAATTTCAGGGCCGATGCCGTCACCCGGCAATATCAATAGTGAATGGGTCATGTCTAATCCTTGAATAACCACGGCTGGGTGAGCCTTCTTGCCGCTTCATAATCCCGGATAATATCCTGCTTTTCAAGCGTCAGATCAATATCGTCCAGACCATTGAGCAGACAATGCCGCCGGTAAGGGTCAACCTCGAAAGAAACCACACCGCCATCCGGTCCGGTAATTTGCTGCTGCTCCAGATCGACAGTTATAATGGCATTGGCTCCGCTGTCGGCATCATCAAGCAACAAGTCAATGGTTTTCTGCGGCAATATAATTGGCAGGATGGCGTTCTTGAAACAGTTGCCATAGAAAATATCGGCAAAGCTCGGCGCAATAATACATTTAATGCCAAAATCCTTCAGCGCCCACGGCGCGTGTTCCCGGCTTGAACCACAGCCGAAATTCGCCCCGGTGATCAGAATTTCCGCCGAACGGCAGGCCGGTTTATTCAGCACAAAATCTTCGCGTTCTGTGCCATCATCATGGTACCGGATACTGGAAAAGGCATGAATGCCAAGCCCGGTCCGTTTGATGGTAGTCAGGTGATGCTGGGGGATGATCATATCGGTATCAATATTATTCATCGGCAACGGTGCCGCAATCGCGCGGAGGCAAGTAAATTTATCCATGATCAAAGCTCCCTGACATCGGTGATATGGCCGGTAATCGCCGCCGCCGCCGCCATCGCCGGGCTCATCAGATGGGTGCGGCCGCCCTTGCCCTGACGGCCTTCAAAATTACGGTTCGAGGTCGCGGCACAGCGTTCCCCCGGCTCAAGCTTGTCCGCATTCATCGCCAGACACATCGAGCATCCAGGCTCGCGCCAGTCAAATCCGGCCCGGATTAAAATCTGGTCAAGGCCCTCTTCTTCCGCCTGCAGTTTCACCAGTCCTGATCCCGGCACCACCCAGGCGACGACATTTTTGTTAACCTTGCGCCCCCGGACCACCGCAACTGCCGCCCGGATATCCTCAATCCGGCCATTGGTGCAGGAGCCGATAAAAACCCGGTCAATAGCGATATCCTGTAATTTCGTCCCCGGGGTCAATCCGATATAATCCAATGCGCGCGCGATCCGGGCATCGCCGTCTGCCGCCGGAACAACCCCGGTAATTGGCAGCACATGCTCGGGACTGGTGCCCCAGGTGACCTGCGGGATAATATCCTCGGCTTTCAGGAAAATTTCCTTGTCATAATGTGCCCCTTCGTCCGAGATCAGGGTCTTCCAATAGGCGACCGCCTGCTCAAACGCGGCCCCTTTTGGTGATTGTGGCCGCCCCATAACATAGTCAAACGTCACCTGATCCGGCGCAATCAGACCAGAGCGCGCCCCGGCCTCAATCGACATATTGCACAGGGTCATCCGACCCTCCATCGTCAGCGCACGAACGGCGGAGCCGGTAAATTCAATCACATGACCGCTCCCGCCCGCAGTGCCGATTTTGCCAATAACGGCAAGGGCAATATCCTTGGCGGTCACGCCGGCCCCCAAGGCACCACTGACCTCAATCCGCATATTTTTCTGGCGTTTCAGAACCAGCGTCCGGGTCGCCATGACATGCTCGACTTCGGAGGTGCCAATACCAAAGGCGAGCGCACCGAAGGCCCCATGGGTCGAGGTATGACTGTCACCGCAGACAATGGTCATCCCGGGCAGGGTAAAGCCCTGTTCCGGTCCGACAATATGGACAATGCCCTGACGCGGATCGAGCATCGGGATATAGTCAACGCCGAATGCCTGACAGTTTTCGGCCAGTGTATCCAGTTGAAGCTGGCTGTCCGCGGCATTCACGGCGGTTGCCCGGTCGGCCCCGGTCGGCACATTATGATCCGGCACCGCCAGCATGGAGCCCGCATGGGCGAGCGCACGTCCGGCAAGCCGCAGACCTTCAAAGGCCTGCGGGCTGGTAACCTCATGAATGATATGACGGTCAATATATATCAGGCAGGTGCCGTCACTTTGCTGCTCAACAATGTGGCTGTGCCATAATTTATCGTAAAGGGTCGTGCGCATAACTCTGTCCAAACAAAAAAAGAGGCCCGTTTTGGTCGAGCCTCTTGATTATTGTCTCAGGCTCTGTTGTCAAGCCCGGATTTACTGAAACTTCAGGATCAGGCTTTCCCCGAGGTTGTGGTCGCCCCGGTTTTCGCCGTCGGTTTCTTCATCCAGTCTTTTCTTTCGGCAATACGGGCTTTCTTGCCGCGTAGTGGCCGCAGGTAATAGAGTTTGGCCCGCCGGACCTTGCCGCGACGAATAACCTCGATACTGTCAACATTTGGCGAATAGAGCGGGAAGATACGTTCAACGCCCTCACCATATGAGATTTTACGAACGGTGAAAGATGAATTCAGCGCCCGGTTCGAACGGGCAATACAAACCCCTTCATAGGCCTGAATACGCTCACGCGTGCCTTCAATCACCTTGACATTTACCCTGAGGGTATCACCGGCGGCAAATTCAGGGATGGTCTTGCCTTCGGTCAATCTGGCAATCTGCCCTTTTTCAAACTTTTCGATTATATTCATAACATAGTCTCTCTTTTCGCTGACCCGCTTATATAGCAAGGATCGTTAAATTCCAATAGCAAATTTCATCATCTTTTCCGGTCATTATTCCGGTGTTATTTTTTTGGCATCCGTATATTTCCGCCATAAATCCGGTCGTCTTTCCCGGGTCAGTTTTTCCGATTGCATCCGCCGCCACTGGCTGATTTTTCCGTGGTGTCCCGACTGCAAAACCTCCGGGATTTCACGACCCTCCCAAACCCGGGGCCGGGTGTAGTGCGGATATTCCAGTAATCCGGTCTCAAAACTTTCTTCGGTCAGGGTATCAGCATCGCCGATTACCCCGGGAATGGTGCGGACCACCGCGTCCATCAGCGCCATTGCCGCCACTTCGCCGCCCGACAGGATAAAATCGCCGAGGCTGACCTCGGTAATATTACGCGCCTCAAGCAATCGCTCATCCACGCCCTCAAAATGGCCGCAAATGAGTGTTATCCCCGGCCCGCGGCCAAAGTCCCGCACCATCTGCTGATCGAGCCTCCGGCCACGCGGCGATAAATAAACCAGCGGCCAGTCAGCCCGTGCGACATCATCAATCGCCGAGCCAAGAACATCCGCCCGCATCACCATGCCCGGTCCGCCGCCCGACGGAGTATCATCGACATTGCGGTGCCGACCCGGCGCATAGTCCCTGATCTGCACCACCTTCATCGCCCATAATCCCCGATCGAGCGCCTTGCCCGCGAGTGAGGTCCCAAGCGGCCCCGGAAACATTTCCGGATACAGGGTGAGTATCTGCGCGGTCCACACCTTGTCCACAGTCTTTTCCAGAGTCTTTTCCAGAGTCATGACGGCTCCTGAATATCACCGAAAGCCACCCGGTCAATGATGACAAAGCCGCCGTCAATATTAACCTCGGGGACAAATTCATCCCGAAACGGATATATCTTTAAATCTGCTGCCGGATTTTGCGGGCTGTCATTCAGTCTGACCTCCAACAGATCCCCGGCACCGAAATTATATATCGCGGCCACGACGCCAAACGGCTGGCCAGCGGTATCTGTGGCGATAAGCCCGGTCATATCGTCATGATAATAACTGCCGTCCTCGGTAATTTCCGGCAGTTCTTCGCGCGCGACATAGAGCTTTACCCCCTTTAAACCCTCTGCGTCATCCCGGCTGCTCACCCCGGAAATCTGACAGGCATAGCCAATCTTTATCCGGTGCATCACCTCGGCGTCACGCTGTTCCCCGGTACTGTGCCGATCTGGAAAAATCCTGACCGGCCCGCGGTCAAACACCGCTGGCAGATCATCGCTAAAGGATTTAAAGCGCACCGCACCCTTGACCCCGAGCGCACCGACGATCACCCCGACCGCAATCCATTTCGGATCAATATCGGGTTCGGCTCGCCGGTGATGGACATATTGGGATCGGGACATGACTATATCTATGGCAGTTCTTCAGACAATCAGGCTTCGGCTGTTTCGCTAGCGGCCGCCTCGGCAGCAGCGGCCTTTTTAGCCTGCTTTTCCTCGGCACGTTCCACCGCCTTGGCCCCGGGCTTACCCTTGTCCGGGTTGTTGTGGGCAGCCCGCTTCAGCAGGCCGGCCGCATCAAGAAAGCGGGCGACACGATCAGTCGGTTTTGCCCCCTGACCAAGCCAATATACAATCCGGTCTTCGACCAGACGTACCCGGTCGGCATGATCCTTTGGCAGCAACGGGTTATGGGTTCCCACTTTTTCAATATAACGCCCATCGCGCGGCGAACGCACATCGGCAACTACAATACGGTAATAGGGACGTTTTTTCGCGCCGCCCCGGGCCAGTCTAATTTTAACAGCCATTCCGGCTAATCCTTTCGTTGGTTTAAGTTTATAGTTTTCTATTTAAGTAACGGGGGTTTCCCGTAATTTCTTTTTAAGTGACGGGGGATACTCCCCCGCTCGTCGCCTCGCTCCCCCACCTCGCATCAGCTCGGGCGGCCGGTCGGCCTTGCCTCAGGCCTTGCGGCCTTCGGAACCTGTGTCTCCTTTGGAAAGGCTGCCATCTCTTTCCGGTTTCTGGCTTCAGACTTCCTGCTTCTGAGTGGGGGATACTCCCCCGCTCGTCGCCTCGCTCCCCCTCCTACGCTAAAGCTCCGGGCGGCC
>JAADGA010000101.1 GCA_013152615.1 Alphaproteobacteria bacterium | reverse complement strand
CCGCCGTCGGCAAACTGGGTCGAGCTGTTATGCATGACAATGGCACTGTCAACCAGATTAAGGAATTTCTCCGCCGTCGCGTTATTTTCGGTGATAATACTGTCGGTATGGTGGGAGCCATGGGCGGCAATATGATCAATCGCGCCGTCAACCCCGTCCACTATTTTGATTGACAGGATAGCATCAAGATATTCGGTGTCCCAGTCTTCGGCACTGGCCGGGGCTATCGACGGATCAAGGGCGCAGACAATGTCGTCGCCGCGCAGCTGACAACCGGCAGCCTTAAGCACGGCAATAATCGCTGGCAGATGGCTGTCGACCACTGCCCGGTCGATCAGCAGGGTTTCGGCGGCACCGCAGATGCCGGGGCGGCGCATTTTGGCGTTCAGGGTGATGGCCACCGCCATATCAGGGTCGGCATCCTGATCAACATAGACATGACAGATGCCGTCAAGATGAGCCATTACCGGTATCTTGCTGTCATTCTGTACCCGCCTGATCAATGATTTGCCGCCGCGCGGGACGATAATATCAACATATCCGACCAGACCGAGCAACTCACCGACCGCGGCCCGGTCCTGTGTCGGCACCAGCTGGATTGACTCCGGGCTGAGCTTAGCCGCCGCCAGTCCCTGCAGCAGACAGTGATGAATGGCGCGGTTTGACAACACACTTTCACTGCCGCCGCGCAAAATAACCGCATTGCCCGACTTCAGGCATAGCGCCCCGGCATCGGCGGTGACATTGGGCCGGGATTCATAAATAATGCCGATCACCCCGAGCGGCACCCTGACCCGGGAAATGCTCAGGCCATTGGGCCTGTCCCATGCCGCGATGATATCACCGACCGGGTCGGGCAGAGCGGCGATCGCCCGCAGCGAGGCGGCAATGGCCTCAACCCTCGGGCCATCCAGAAGCAGCCGGTCAAGCAGGGCATTGGTCAGGCCCCGCGCCCGGGCGTTTGCCATATCGTGACCGTTGGCAGCCAAAATCTGTTGCTGTCCCGCACAAATAAAAGAGGCGGCGGCGCTCAGGGCCTCATTCTTCTGTTCGGTTGATGCACTGGCAAGCTTTTGGGCGGCGGCCCGTGCCGCTATCCCCATGTCGAGCATCATCATTTTGATTGCCTTCATAGCTAATCCATTTTCAGTTTATCACCAGATCATTACGGTGGATAATTTCCTCGCGGCCACTATAGCCGAGGATCTGTTCAATTTCACGGCTTTTATGGCCGCTCAGCCGAATGGTATCGGCGGCACCATAGGCGCTTATGCCCTGACCAATAACCGTGGCGTTCTCATCAATAATTTGAATGATATCACCCCGGTCAAATTTTCCCTCAACCCGAATAATTCCGGCGGGTAACAGACTGTTGCCGGATGTTAACGCGGTGGCGGCACCGGCATCAATAACCAATCTACCAACAATATCCAGACTGGCGCCGATCCATTTTTTGCGGGCGGCGAGCGGATTGCCGGACGCCTGAAACCAGGTCCCGGTGGCCCCGGCGAAATAGCGCTGAACCGGGTCGGGCCGCTTGCCGTTGGTGATCACCATATGGCAGCCGCTGGCGACCGCAATTTTGGCGGCGGCAATTTTGGTAATCATGCCGCCGGAGCCAAAACCGGTGGAGACCGGATCACCGGCCATCGCCACGACCGCCGGGGTGATCACCGGGACCTCGTCAATCAGCCGGGCTTGCCGGTTGTGATTGGGGTCGGCATCATACAAGCCGTCAATATCCGACAGCAGGAACAGGCAGTCGGCACTGCACATGCTGGCGACACGGGCGGCAAGGCGGTCATTGTCGCCGTATCTCAGCTCATCGGTGGCAACGGTGTCATTCTCGTTAATGACCGGCACGACATTGAGCGTCAGCAGGCGGCTGATGGTATTGCGGGCATTGAGGTAACGCCGCCGCTGTTCGGTATCGCCGTAGGTCAGCAATATCTGGGCCGTTGGAATATCATGCCTGCCGAGGATAGTACGGTAAGCGGCGGCAAGTTCAATCTGGCCGACCGCGGCGGCGGCCTGATTTTCTTCCAGTTTCCGGCACATGGCGAGATTGAGAATTTTGCGCCCCAGAGCAATCGCCCCGGACGACACCAGAATGACCTGATAGCCCTGCTGTCTGAGGAAAACGACATCGCGGGCAATGCCCTCCAGCCAGTCGCGGCGAAGCTTGCCTTTGTCGATCAGCAATGCCGAGCCGATTTTAATAACAATCCGTCGCCAACCGCTGCTATGGCGGCTGATGAAACGGCTGCTTACGGGTGTTTCCATCATCTATACCGGGGACCAGTCCCGGCTTTCCTTGTCATCAATTTCCGGATCATGATAATCCGTGGCGGCGCTGTCAATAATTTCCGCCTTTTTGGTCCGGTCAATATTTTTTAACAGCGCCCGCAGCATCGGGTCAACGCCGTGATGGGTGGCGGCGGACAGGGCGAGGATTGGCGCTGTGGTTACGCTACGCAGCTCATCCATCAGCATTTCAGTCAGCTCCGCATCAAGGGCATCACATTTGTTAAGCCCGATAATTTCCGGCTTGTCCCCAAGCCCCTCACCATAAGCATCAAGTTCATGGCGGATGGTCCGATAGGCCTGAACCACATCATCACCGGTGGCATCAATCATATGCAATATGGTGGCGCAGCGTTCAATATGGCCCAGAAAGCGGTCGCCAAGGCCGTGGCCCTCATGAGCGCCCTCAATCAGGCCCGGAATATCGGCGATGACAAATTCGCGCTGGTCAACATAAACCACCCCGAGCTGTGGTTTCAACGTGGTGAAAGGATAATTGGCGATTTTCGGCTTTGCCCGGCTGACCACCGACAGAAACGTTGATTTACCGGCATTGGGCAGTCCGACCAGCCCGGCATCCGCCATCAGTTTCAGCCGCAACCACACCCACATTTCCTCTGCCGGGCCGCCGGGAGTAGTGCGCCGCGGTGCCTGATTGACCGAAGATTTAAAGGCGGCGTTGCCGGTGCCGGGATGGCCGCCTTCGAGCATCATCACCACTTGCCCCTCCTCGGTCAGGTCGGCCAGCAGGACACCGTAATTTTCGTCAAAAACCTGAGTGCCGACCGGCACCTGCAGATAGCGGTCATCGCCCTTGGCACCGGTGCGGTTGCGGCCCATGCCGTGAATACCGCGCCCGGCCTTGAAATGTTGCCGGTAGCGGTAGTCAATCAGGGTGTTGAGGCCACTGACCGCCTCAATAAGGACATGGCCGCCGCGACCGCCGTTACCGCCGTCCGGGCCGCCATATTCGACACATTTCTCACGGCGGAAGCTCAGGCAGCCGTCACCGCCGGCACCCGATCTGAGATAAATTTTACACTGGTCGAGAAATTTCATGTCGCACAGTCTATCGGCAAATATAAAAAAGGGGAATGAAAATCATCCCCCTTGCGGAATTTTCAATATCAGGCTGTTAAATTTCAGGCCTGATCAACACAGACGTAGCTGCGTTTCTGTTTGCCCTTATAAAACCGGACTTTTCCTGCGGTCAGGGCAAAAAGTGTATGATCCTTGCCAATACCGACATTGGTCGCCGGATAGAATTTTGTTCCCCGTTGGCGAACAATGATATTGCCGGGAATGACGACTTCACCGGCATATTTTTTCACCCCGAGGCGACGTCCCGCCGAATCACGACCATTATTGGAGCTACCACCAGCTTTTTTATGTGCCATTGTTATTTCTCCTCAGTTTTCTGGTCAGTTTCAGGTTTCTGTGTAGTTTTCTGCGCAGTTTCCTGTGTAGTTTCCTGTGTAGTTTTCTGGGCAGGGGCTTTTTTAGCGACTGTTTTCTTCGGGGCCGCAGCTTTCTTCGGAGTGGCCGCTTTTTTTACTGCCGGTTTCTCTGTCTGTTTCTCGGCTGGTTTTTCTGCCTGCTTCTCGGCTGGTTTCTCGGCTTTTTTGGGGGTCGCCTTCACGGGGGCGGCCTCTTTTACGGTACCATCACCAATTTCGACAATACGCAGGACAGTCTGTTGCTGACGGTGACCATTTTTACGGCGATAATTCTGCCGGCGTTTTTTCTTGAATATGATAATTTTTGCGGCACGGGACTGTTCAAGGATTTCAGCGGTAACCACCGTATCCGAAATTGTCGGTGTCCCAACCCGGACCCCGTTGTCATCCCCGACCATCAATATATGGTCCAGCGTAACCCTGGCCCCGGCCTCACCGGAAAGTCTTTCGACCTTGATAATATCACCGGCAGCAACCTTATATTGCTTTGCCCCGGTTTTTATGACTGCAAACATGTCTGTTTCCTGTTTTTATCTTCTGGTCATAGCCGGTAACTGATCATGGTCAGTATTTTCACACCGGGGTATGACGATTGACATCCTTCTCGCCCGGGACTCTGGTCCCGTCGACAAAAGTGGCCGAAATATAGCCTGCCAAAGACTGCTGTCAAGAGATTTTACTATTTTTACCTGATGATCTGACGCGGGACAGAATTCAATCGCCTTCTGCCAGCGCAAAAAGGGCGTCGGCATCCTTCAGCACCACCTTGTGAAATCCCTCAAGCTCAATATGGCCCAGCCGATAGAGGCCGGTGAACTGGCGGCTGATGGTCTCCACCGTTAAGCCGAGAAAATCGGCAATATCCGACCGACTCATCGGCAGATCAACGATGGTGTCATCGCCCTGATCAAGGGGTTTGTATTTTCCCCTTATTGCCAGCAGGAAAGAACATAATTTTTCACGGGCCGTTTTACGGCCAAGCAATAGCATCTGCTCATGGGTGGCTTCAAGCTCGATCCGGGTCATATCAAAAGCGCGTTCGCCCAATTCAGGAAATTTCCGGAAAGAATCAATGATCTTGGCCCGTGGAATGCTGCAGATTTCAACATCGGTAATGGCTTCGGCGGTATAGCTGTATTTATTCCGGCATGACAGGCCGAAAAAATCACCGGCAAACAGAAACCCGGTTATCTGGCGGCGACCATCCGAAAGCATCTTCGAAATTCGCACCGCCCCGGTACGGATATTATAGATGTTACCGGACTCATCGCCTTCGGCACAAATGACCTGCTTGGCGGATTTGCGGATATCCGTTATAATTTCCGAAAATTTCTTCAGATCACGCGCGCTCAGAACATTACACAACGAAATATGCCGTGACGGACAGCCCCCGCACGCCGCATTATATGAACTGTTGTCCGCCGCCAGCCGAACGACAGATCCTGACCTGAAACTGGAAAAATTATATGACGAAACGCTCACCTGTTCAGTCCCTGAGAAAACTACATTTTTTATGCCTCTACCACAATATAGGCTATATTACCCCAAAAAAATACGTCTGGATAAGGAAAAAAGTTAATCCATTGATTTATATAAATCTTTAATATCGGCATCAGGGATAAATACTTGACAGCGGTCAAAGCAGACTTTGGCATTGTGATATATAGCTTGATCAGTGTATAATTCAACGCAGGAGGTAAAGATATGGCAAAACAGGTAAAATATATTGTTGGCTATGATGGTGGGGAGTTGAGTGTGCGGGCGGCGGAACTTGCCGTTGAAAAGCTGCAGGTCAGGGGCGGCGGCGTTCTGTTGCTGGTCTATGTGGTTGACTGGTCCGAATTTGAAGTAATGTCGGTGGAAGAACTTGCCGTGCGCCATAGCCAGCATATTGAGCAGCTGGAAAGTGCCGAGCAGGATGTTATGGCCCCGGCACGGGCAAAGCTTGCGGCGGAAAATATTATCATTGAAACCTATATTCAAATGGGCCACGCCGCAGAGATTATTTCCGCACTGGCCGAGGAGCATAAAGCCGACCAGATATTTATCGGCCATAAAAGCAGTGGTTTTCTGGCGAAACTCGGGCTGGGCAGCGTTGCCTACAGCATCCTGCAAAAAGCCAAAATCCCGGTAACTGTCGTGCCGTAGGAAAATAGTCGTGCCATAGGAATATGGTTATCATTTGCTGACCATCAGCCAGTCAGCGCATGGGGGTAGGCTGAATTGCAGCGGGCGGAGCTGGTTATGGTGCCGTGTCGCCTGCAAGCTGTCAAATCAAGCTGTTAAATTCTGGCATTATCCTCCCGGACGGGACAAACACCATATTGCCCGGAAATTAACCGGCAGAATT
>JAADGA010000100.1 GCA_013152615.1 Alphaproteobacteria bacterium | reverse complement strand
TACTCATAAGGTGCTGACCCGTGGGGAAATCGCCGGAACAACCAAACGGATTGGCCGCCAAAAAGGTGGCGGTACTGCCCGTCACGGCGCCGGCAAGGTCAGCCAGTTTCGCAGTGGTGGTCGCGCTTTTGGCCCGGTTGTCCGCTCTCATGCCCACAGCCTGCCCAAGAAAATCAGGGCGCTTGGCCTGAAAACCGCCCTGTCGGCAAAGCTTGCCAGCGGTAATCTGGTTGTTATTGATAATATTGACCTCAAAGACGCAAAGACCAGAGACCTGAAGGTCAGATTGAGTAAGCTTGGTCTGGTGAATGCGCTGTTCATTGACGGTGCGGAGGTCAATAAAAACTTTGTGCTTGCGGCCAATAATATTCCTTATATTGACGCATTGCCAACCCAGGGTGCCAATGTTTATGACATTCTGCGGGCCGAAAAGCTGGTGCTGACCAAGGCGGCAGTGGCCCGTCTGACGGAGAGGTTAAAATGACCGACATTAAACATTACGACATCATCCTCGGACCGGTGATCACCGAAAAGTCAACGCTGATCTCTGAATATAATCAGGTGATCTTCCGGGTGCCGCTTGCGGCAACAAAGCCTGAGATCAAGGCGGCGGTTGAGGGGCTGTTCAGCGTCAAGGTTGAAGCCGTCAACACCATCCGGGTCAAGGGCAAGACAAAACGCTTCAAAGGCGTCATCGGACGCAGGAGTGATTATAAAAAAGCAATGGTGCGGCTGGCCGAAGGTCAATCCATTGACGTGACAACCGGAGTATAGGACGATGGCGTTAAAGAAATATAACCCGACCTCTCCCGGTCAGCGCGGCCTGGTTCAGGTTGATCGCTCAGACCTGTGGAAAGGCAAGCCGCTTAAAGGGCTGACCGAGGGTTTGACCAAGTCAGGCGGTCGCAACAATCATGGCCGCATCACCGCAAGACGGCGTGGCGGCGGTCACAAGCGCACCTATCGCAAGATTGACTTCAAACGCTTGAAATGGGATATGGACGCGACCGTAGTGCATCTGGAATATGATCCGAACCGGACCTCCTTCATTGCCCTGATTGAATATAGCGACGGCGAAAAGGCCTATATTATCGCACCGCAGCGTCTGAGCGTTGGCGACAAGGTTGTCGCGGGCAAAAAGGTTGACGTTAAACCGGGCAATGCGATGCCGCTTTACAGTATTCCGGTGGGCTCGATCGTTCATAATGTTGAAATGAAGCCGGGCAAGGGCGGCCAGATTGCCCGCTCAGCCGGTGGCTATGTCCAGGTCACGGGCCGGGATCGTGCTCAGGTGTTGCTCAGGCTGTCTTCGGGGGAGCAACGCTACGTACCCTCAGGATGCATGGCAACCATCGGGGCGGTATCGAACCCTGATCACAAGAATATCAAGCTGGCCAAAGCCGGGCGTAATCGCTGGCTTGGCAGACGACCATCGGTGCGCGGGGTCGCGATGAACCCGGTTGATCATCCGCATGGTGGTGGTGAGGGCCGGACCTCTGGCGGTCGTCATCCGGTAACTCCGTGGGGCAAGCCGACCAAGGGCAAGCGCACCCGCAGCAACAAATCGACGGATCGTTTCATTGTACGCTCCCGTCACGAACGCAAGAAGGGCTAGACAATGGCACGTTCAGTATGGAAGGGTCCGTTCGTTGATCTTCATCTGCTTAAGAAATCAGAAGCGATGACAGAATCAGCCAGAAATTCACCGATCAAGACCTGGTCACGCCGGTCAACAATTCTGCCGCAATTTGTCGGCCAGACATTTAATGTTCACAACGGTCACAAATTTATCCCGGTTTACGTTACCGAGGATATGGTGGGCCACAAGCTTGGCGAATTCGCCCCGACCCGGACCTATTATGGCCATGGGGCTGACAAAAAAGCGAGGAAGAGGTAAAAAGCCGTGGGTAAAAAAACAGCACCACGCCGCATCGCGGACAACGAAGCCATTGCCATCTGCAAGATGGTTCGCATCAGCCCCCAGAAGCTTAATCTGGTGGCCGGTCTCATTCGTGGCAAGAAAGTGGAAAAGGCCCTTGCCGACCTCACTTTCTCCAAGCGCCGGATCGCCGGTGATGTCAAAAAAGTTCTGCAGTCCGCGATTGCCAATGCGGAAAACAACCATGGCCTTGACGTTGACAGTCTGGTTGTGGCCGAGGCAAGTGTCGGCAAGTCCATGGTGATGAAACGGTTTCGTCCGCGCGCCCGGGGACGGACCGGTAAAATTTTAAAACCCTTCAGTCGGATCCGGATCATGGTTCGTGAAGTCGAGGAGCAAGCATAATGGGTCAAAAAGTCAATCCAATCGGCCTTCGCCTTGGCATTAACCGCACTTGGGACAGCCGCTGGTACGCTGGCGGTGAGGAATATGCCAGCCTGCTTCATGAGGATCTCAAAATCCGTGAATTCCTGATGGCGAAATTAAAGCAGGCCGCAATCAGCCGTGTGGTCATTGAACGTCCGGCCAAAAAGGCCCGGGTGACGATCTATTCGGCCCGACCCGGGGTTATTATCGGCAAAAAAGGCGCCGATATCGAAAAATTGCGTAAAACCATCGCCGGCATGACTACGGCCCTTGATGTCAGCCTGAATATTGTTGAAATTCGTAAGCCGGAAATTGATGCCCAGCTGGTGGCCGACAGTGTCGCTCAGCAACTCGAACGCCGGGTGGCGTTCCGCCGGGCAATGAAACGGGTGATGCAGAGCGCGATGCGTCTCGGCGCCCTCGGCATCAGGATCAATACCGCCGGTCGTCTGGGCGGTGCCGAAATTGCCCGCACCGAATGGTACCGTGAAGGCCGGGTGCCGTTGCATACCCTGCGCTCCGACATTGACTATGCCGAAAGCCGGGCCAAGACACCCTACGGCATTATCGGGGTCAAGGTATGGTTGTTCAAAGGCGAGATTATGGAACATGATCCGATGGCACGCGATAACCGTATCAATGAACAGCAGAAGAGTTCCGGTGGCCGGGACGGCGGCAGAGGCCGACCAGCCAGACCACCACGGAATGCGAGGTAGAGATTATGCTGCAACCGAAAAAAACCAAATTTCGTAAGGCTCACAAGGGCCGTATCCACGGCGTGGCCAAGGGCGGAACAACGCTTACTTTTGGCTCATGCGGGCTTAAGGCAGCCGGAAAGAATTACCGCGCGCCAGATTGAAGCCGCCCGTCGTGCCATGACCCGCCATATCAAGCGTCAGGGCAAGGTGTGGATCCGGATTTTCCCCGATGTGCCGGTATCAAAAAAACCAGCCGAAGTCCGGATGGGCAAGGGTAAAGGCTCGGTTGAATTCTGGGCCTGCCGGGTAAAGCCGGGCCGGATCATGTTTGAAATGGATGGCGTACCGCTGGATTTGGCCCGGGAAGCCTTTGAGCGCGCCGCGGCCAAACTGCCGGTGGCGACACGTTTTGTGACGCGGCTCGGCGAATAGTCAGGAGAATAGGCAATGAAAGCATCACAACTTAGCGGCAAGTCGGTTGACGAATTGGAAAGCCTGCTGGGTGACCTGAAGAAAGAGCAGTTTAACCTGCGGTTTCAACGGGCAACCGGGCAATTGGAAAACACCGCCCGGGTACGCGTAATCCGGCGGGATATCGCCCGCATCCGTACAATGATGACACAATTACAGACCGGGATGACTCAATCACAGACTGGGATGGCTCAATCGCAGACTGGGGCTGGCCAATCACAAGTATCCGGTCAATCACAAAAGGAGGCAGAAAATGCCTAAACGTATTTTACAGGGTGAGGTCGTCAGCGACAAGAATGACAAGACGGTTGTTGTTCTGGTTGAGCGGCGCTTCAAGCACCCGTTGCTTCAAAAGGTTGTGCGCCGGACTAAAAAATACCACGCTCATGATGAAAGCAACAGCTGCAAGGTCGGCGAGATGGTCCGTATTGAGGAATGTCGCCCGATTTCGAAGAACAAGACCTGGAAAATTGTCGGAAACGCTTGAGAGAGCGCTTCCAAATATAATGTAACTAAGTTGGAATAAGCCAATGATTCAAATGCAAACCAATCTTGACGTTGCCGATAATTCCGGCGCTCGCCGGGTTCAGTGTATCAAGGTACTCGGGGGCTCCAAGCGCAAAGTCGCTGGCGTCGGCGATATCATTGTCGTCAGCATCAAGGAAGCAATTCCGCGCGGCAAAGTGAAAAAAGGTCAGGTGCATCGTGCGGTAATCGTACGGACAAAAAAAGACATTCAACGGCCGGACGGCACCGCTATCCGGTTTGATGGCAACGCTGCCGTCCTGATCAATAAACAGAATGAACCAATCGGCACCCGTATTTTTGGCCCGGTGGTTCGTGAATTGCGCGCGGCCAATCATATGAAAATTATCTCGCTCGCACCGGAGGTACTGTGATGGTAAAATACAAGATCAGGAAGGGCGATCAGGTCATTGTCCTTACCGGCAAGGACAAGGGCAAGACCGGCGAAATCACCAGGATGATTCCGGCTACGGGACGGGCCGTTGTTCACGGCATCAATCTGGTTAAACGCCATACCCGTCAGACCCAGACTGAAGAAGGCGGCATCAAAACCAAAGAAGCCCCGATCCATATATCCAATCTGGCGCTGATCGACCAGAAATCCGGCAAGGCAACCCGGGTCGGCTATAAATTTGACAAGGATGGCACCAGAATTCGCTTTGCCAAATCATCCGGGGAGGTAATCTGATGGCGACATATTCACCACGGTTGCGCAAGCTTTATCAAGATGAAGTTCGGGATAGCCTGCGCAAGGAATTTAATTTTGCCAATGTGATGGAAATTCCCCGTCTGGAAAAAATTGTCATCAATATGGGGGTTGGTGAAGCTGTTGGCGACAGCAAGAAAATCCGCAAGGCAGTTGATGAAATGACCAAAATTTCCGGCCAGAAACCGGTAACGACCAAGGCCAAGAAATCAATCGCCGGCTTTAAACTTCGCGAAGAGATGGCGATTGGCTGCAAGGTTACCCTGCGTGGTAACCAGATGTATGAGTTTCTTGATCGGCTGATTCAGATTGCCCTGCCCAGGGTTCGTGACTTTCGCGGTGTTCGTCCAACCAGTTTTGATGGTCGGGGCAATTATGCCCTCGGTCTGAAAGAGCAGTTGGTATTTCCCGAAATCGCCTATGATGACGTAGACGATACCCGGGGCATGGACATCATTATTTGTACATCTGCTAAAACCGATCAGCACGCCAAGTCGCTGCTGGCCGGCTTTCAGATGCCGTTTCAGAAACAGACCGGCCAGAAATAAACCGGATAAGGAAAATTTGACATGGCTAAAGTAAGTGCTGTTGAAAAAAATCTCAAGCGCGAACGTCTGGTGGCAAAATATGCGGCCAAACGGGCGGCCTTGAAAAAAGCAGCGGTCGATCCGGATGTTTCTCCGGAGGATCAGTTTATGGCGCGCCTGAAACTGGCCAAGCTGCCGCGTAATGGCGCCCCGACCAGACTGCGTAACCGCTGTCTGATCACCGGCCGGCCGCGTAGTTATTATCGTAAATTTAAAATGTCTCGTATCGCTCTCCGTGATCTGGCCTCTTCAGGCTATCTTCCCGGGGTGACGAAATCGAGCTGGTAAGGAGGACAGGCAGATGTCAATGAGTGATCCTCTGGCAGATATGCTGACACGTATCCGTAATGGGCAGCGTGTTAATAAGGAAACCGTTAGTTCACCAGCATCCAACATGCGTCAACGCGTGCTTGATGTGCTGGAACGTGAAGGCTTTATCCGTGGTTATCGGCGCGCCGATGATGACAGCGGCAAGCCACAGATTAATATTGAGCTGAAATATCATGACGGCAGCCCGGTTATTCGCGAAATCAAGCGTATTTCCAAACCGGGACTGCGGGTTTATTCCTCGGTGGCGGACCTGCCCCGGGTGCGTAACGGCCTTGGTATTTCAATTGTTTCAACCCCGAAAGGTGTTCTCTCCGATTCTGAAGCGCGTCATCAGAATGTTGGTGGTGAGATCATCTGCACCGTATTTTAAGGATCAGATTTTATGTCCAGAATTGGTAAAAAACCGGTTGCAGTACCCGCGGGGGTCGAGGCAAATCTTGACGGTAACCATATTACGGTCAAGGGGCCGAAGGGTGCCTTGTCCATGACAACAGTCGATGATGTCGTGGTGACGCTTGCAGATAATGTCTTTACGGTGAGGCCGGTTGGTGAAACCAAGCGTGCGCGCTCGATGTGGAGCATGCAGCGCACCTTGATTTCGAATCTGGTCGAAGGGGTGACCCAGGGCTATACCAAGACCTTGTTGTTGGTTGGTGTTGGCTACCGGGCCTCTGTTCAGGGCAAACAGGTCAAACTTCAGCTTGGCTTCAGTCATGATGTGATTTACAAGATCCCGGATGGCATTGATATTAAATGCCCGGACCAGACAACGGTGATAATTTCCGGCATTGACAAACAGCAAGTCGGACAGGTTGCCGCAGAAATCCGGGAATGGCGCAAACCGGAGCCTTATAAGGGCAAGGGCGTCAAATACTCAGATGAATATGTCTTTCGTAAAGAAGGCAAGAAGAAATAACAGGTGGTCGCTATGCTTAATGGACAAAAATTATTTAATCGTCGCCGGCAACGTGCCCGGACAAAAATCCGCAAAGTGGCTGCAGGACGGCCCCGTCTTTCTGTTCATCGGACCAACCAGCATATTTATGCCCAGGTTATCGATGATGCCCAGGGGGTGACAATGGCGGCGGCGTCGACACTGGATGCGGACTTGCGCAAAAGCCTGAAAATCGGCAGCAATGCCGAGGCCGCAGCACAGGTGGGAAAATTAATTGCAGACCGGGCGAAGAATGCCGGGGTTGAGGCGGTGATTTTTGATCGGGGTGGATTTCTGTTCCATGGCCGGATCAAGGCACTGGCCGAAGCCGCGCGTGAAGCCGGTTTGAAATTCTAGAGGCGAGAAAAGGAAGATAATATGGCGCGCTTTGAAAAAGATAATCGCTCCGCAGAAAGTGAACTGATCGAAAAGCTGGTTCATATCAACCGGGTGGCCAAGGTGGTCAAGGGCGGGCGCCGTTTCGGTTTTGCCGCGCTGGTCGTGGTCGGTGACGGCAAGGGCAAGGTCGGCTTTGGCAAGGGCAAGGCCCGCGAAGTGCCGGAAGCCATTCGTAAAGCGACCGAGGAAGCGAAGAAAAGCATGATTCGTATTCCGCTGCGTGAAGGCCGGACATTGCATCATGATATCGAGGGCCGCAACGGTGCCGGTAAAGTGGTGATTCGTTCGGCGCAGGCCGGGACCGGCATCATCGCCGGTGGTCCGATGCGCGCGGTTTTCGAAGCGCTCGGGGTTCAGGATGTTGTTACCAAGTCACTTGGCTCTTCAAATCCCTATAACATGGTTCGTGGCACCTTCGATGCGCTGAAAAAGCAATCGTCACCGCGCATGGTGGCGGCAAGACGGAGCAAAAAGGTAAGCGAGATCGTCAGCCGACGCGGCGAACGCGAGGCGGTTGCCCCGGTGGTGGCGGATACTGCCCCTGAAGTTGCCCCAGAAGTTGTCCCTGAAACGCAACAGCAAGTTACGGAGTAAGTTTATGGTGAAGAAAAAAACACTGAAGGTGACCCAGACCGGAAGCCCGATCAGGCGGCCCAAAGACCAGCGGGCAACTCTTGTCGGCCTTGGTCTCAATAAAATGCACCGCACCCGGGAGCTGGAAGATACCCCGGCTGTTCGTGGCATGATCCGCAAGGTTCGCCACATGGTGACGGTTGAAGAAGTTTAATTCCACCCCATATGATTTTATGGACGCGGGAATAGAGGTTGTAAAAGGTTAGAACGAATGAAACTGAATGAAATTGCCAATAATAGAGGGGCCACCAAAGACCGCAAACGGGTTGGTCGTGGCATCGGTTCCGGTACTGGCAAGACCGGTGGACGCGGCGTTAAAGGCCAGAAATCCCGGTCCGGGGTGGCGATCAAGGGCTTTGAAGGCGGCCAGATGCCGCTGTATCAGCGGCTGCCAAAACGCGGTTTTAACAATATCAACCGGAAAATTTTTGCCCCGGTTAATATCGGGCGGCTGCAGGAAGCCATTGACGCCAAAAAGATTGATGCCGAAAAAACCATTACCATAGATATTCTCACCGCCGCCGGTGTGGTTGGCGGGGTTATCGACGGGGTTCGGTTGCTGGCAAAAGGCGAATTGAAATCCAAAGTAACTATCGAGGTGTCCGGGGCTTCGGCGGCGGCGGTCGCGGCAGTTGAAAAAGCGGGCGGAACAGTTAAGATACCGACAAAAGCTGCGCCGGTGGACGCATCGAAATAGTAACGGCAACAGGAATAAAACGGGATGGCATCGGCAGCGGAACAACTTGCAGCAAACATGAATCTCGGCGCCTTTTCCAAGGCGACCGAGCTGAAGAAGCGTATCTGGTTCACCCTGTTTGCCCTGATCGCCTATCGCGTTGGCACCTATGTGCCGCTGCCCGGCATCAATCCGGTTGAACTTGCCCGGATGTTTGCCCAGAATCAAAAGGGTATTCTGGGGATGCTCGATCTGTTTAATGGCGGCGCGATCAAGCGGATGAGCGTGTTCGCCCTTGGCATTATGCCGTATATCTCAGCCTCTATTATCATGCAGTTGATGACCTCGATTTCACCGTCGATGGGCGAACTGAAGAAAGAGGGCGAGGCCGGACAGCAGAAAATCAATCAATATACCCGCTATGGCACCGTCATCCTGACCGTTGTTCAGGGCTATGCCATTGCTTCAAGCATGCAATCCGGTGGCATCGCCCTTGCCGGTGGCGGCATGTTCTTTATTGTAACAACGATCATTACCCTGCTCGGCGGTACGTTGATGCTGATGTGGATAGGCGAACAGATCACTGCTCGCGGCGTCGGTAACGGGATTTCGCTGATTATCTTTGCCGGGATTGTTGCCCAGTTGCCGCCGGCGATTGTCGGCACCCTTGAATTAAGCTCGAAAGGCCAGCTCGGCGGACCACTGGTGATTGTCGGCCTGATTATCATGGTGGTGGTGGTGATCGGATTTATCGTCTTTATGGAGCGGGCGCAGCGGCGTCTGCTGATCCAGTATCCCAAGCGTCAGACAGCAACCGGGGCGTCAAAGGGTGAACAGTCACATATGCCGCTGAAACTGAATACGGCGGGGGTGATTCCCCCGATTTTTGCCTCATCGCTGTTGCTGATGCCGATGACAGTTGCCGGATTTGCCGCCAAAGGCGGTCCTGAATGGATAACCACTGTGACCACATTGCTTGGCCCCGGCCA
>JAADGA010000099.1 GCA_013152615.1 Alphaproteobacteria bacterium | reverse complement strand
GCCTTTATCGCCGAATGCCGTCTGTTGCTGAAACATCGGATAGAGATATATCGGTTTGACATAGCCGCCGCTGATTAACGGGCCGTGACCCTTTCTCATCGTGGTTTCCGGCAGTTCGGCATGAAGCGCCCGGATCAGGGTATCGCGGGATAATCCCGCCGCCCCGGCGTCATAATTCAGCACCGCGGCATAAAAGGAATGGGCGACATAATCCGCCACCGGCGCGACAGAAAGCCCGGGCAAGTCCGGCAGGTTGCGATTGAAATAACTCACATTACGGCGGCGCTGATCGACAAGGCCCTGACTTTTGGCGAGCTGCATCCGGCCAATGCCGGCTTCAAGCTCGCCCAGACGAAAATTAAACCCGACCATATTGACCAGACTGTCGATATCGCGGCCAGTGATCACCGCCTCGGCATGGTTCCTGATCAACTGCAGCCGGTCAGCGAGCCGGTCGTCATTGGTGACCACAATGCCGCCTTCGCCCGAATGGATATGCTTGTGATAATTGAGCGAAAAAACGCCGATATCACCCAATGTGCCGACTGGACGACCGCGGTAGGTCGCACATGGTGCCTGGGCGCAATCCTCGATTACGGTGATATTATGGCTGTTCGCAATCGCCATGATCTCGTCCATATCCGCGGGATGACCAAACAGGTGAACGACGATGATCGCTTTGGTTCTTTCCGTTATCTTGTCGCGGATACTCTCGGGACTGAGACAGAAATTCCGGGGGTCAATATCGGCAAATACCGGCACCGCGTTAAAGGCAATCGCCGCCGTGACCGAGGCGACCATGGTGAAGGGTGAGACAATGACCTCATCCCCCGGGCCGACACCGGCGGCACCGACCGCGGCATAAAGGCCACTGGTGCAGCTGTTGACCGCGATACCGTGGCGGGCCTGATAGCTCAGCGCCCATTCGCGCTCGAAAGCCCGGACCTCATCACCGCCGTAAAAATCATCATGCCAGACGCCGAGAAAGCGTGACAAAACCCCGCTGTCCATGATTTCCATGACTTTCTGCTTTTCTTCAGCACCAATAAAATTATGCGCCGGAAATAATTTAGTCCGGACCGGCGCGCCGCCAATGCCAGCTGTACCATATTTGCCTATCACCTCCTGATCATTTAAATAACGAAACACTATCATTATCCGGCAAATGTTTACAGAAGATATTAATCATCTATAATAACTCGGGAAAAATCAAGCGTAACGGGAACCCGCTATTGTGGTAAAAAGCTTTCAGATTGGAAACGACCCCCTCGGGGAAGGATGTCCGCCCTATATTATCGCCGAGATGTCAGGCAATCATAATCAGGATCTGAGCAGGGCTTTAAAAATAATTGATGCTGCCAGAGAGGCCGGGGTGCAGGCGGTGAAATTACAGACCTATACCGCCGATACCATCACCATTGATCATGACGGTGCCGAGTTTCAGATTACCGAGGGCCTGTGGGCCGGGCGTAATCTGTATCAGCTTTATGACGAGGCCCATACCCCGTGGCACTGGCACAAGGCGCTGTTTGACCATGCCGCCAAACGGAATATTACCCTGTTCAGCTCGCCCTTTGACAAAAGCGCGATTGATTTGCTCGAGGACCTGAACGCGCCCGCCTATAAAATTGCCTCTTTTGAAATTATCGACCTGCCGCTGATCCGCTATGCCGCGCTGACCGGTAAACCGGTGATCATGTCGACCGGACTGGCCAGCAAAGACGAAATATATGAGGCGATCGAGGCGGCAAGAGAGTGCCATAATGATAATCTGGTGGTGCTGCACTGCGTCAGCGGCTATCCGAGCGACCCGGCGGAGGCCAATCTTGCCACCATGACCGATATCGCGCGCGCGTTTGATATCCTCTCCGGCCTGTCGGATCACAGCACCGGCATTGCGGTCGCGGTCGCGGCGACGGCGCTCGGGGCAGCGGTGATTGAAAAGCATATCACCCTCAGCCGGGCCGACGGCGGCGTTGACAGCGATTTCTCGCTCGAACCAGCGGAATTCCGTGATCTGGTGTCAGGCTGCCGCATCGCCCGGTCGGCCCTCGGCACGGTTAATTATGACCTGAAGCCGAGCGAAAAGCAAAATCAGCAATTCCGCCGCAGCCTCTATGTCGTGGCCCCGGTCGCCAAAGGCGATGTTTTCAGTGAGCGCAATATCCGTTCCATTCGTCCGGGGCTTGGCCTCGCACCAAAATATTATGACGCGGTGATCGGCAAAACCGCGAGCTGCAATATTACCAGAGGCCAGCCGCTGTCATGGGATATGGTGGACTAGGGGGAGAGATATGTCAGTCGCTGTTCTGGAGAAAAAACTGGCCGGGCTGTTTGGTTATGACCATGCGCTGATGCTGGGCCGGGCGCGCTCAGGGCTGGTGGCGCTGATCGAGATTTTTCAGGATCAGACGGCGGCAGCATTACCGGTTATGCTGCCGGAAAATATCTGTTCGGTGGTGGCCACCGCCATCCGGGCTGGCGGTGGCCGGGCAGTGACAGTGCCGGTATCGCCGATGACCGGCCTGCCGGATGATCAGGATTTTGTCCGGGCGATGCAGCACTGCGACAAGCCCGGTATCGTCATGCCGGCCCATCTTTACGGCTTTGTGGGCTCCTATCCCGCAACCATAAAATATGCCCACAATAATGGCTGGTTTATCGTGGAAAATGACACCAATGCAGTCCGGATGACGGCGGGCAGCACCCCGTTCGGCGACGCGCTGCTGGTCAGTTTCGGCTATGCCAAACCAATAGAAATCGGCAGTGGCGGTGCCATACTCATCAATGATCCCGCGCTCGCGCGGGCGGTTCGGACACGGGTTGCGGACTATGATATTCCGGATAGCACCACCCGCAGGCTGGAACAGCAAACCATGCTTGAGCGGCGGGTCCTGCGCCCGGGCCTCGATCCCGCATCGGCCCGGCTCCGGCAGCTATGCGAACTTGAGCTCGGCCTGTGCCGCTTTCGCTTTGACAACAGCGTCACCGACCGGCTGCTGGCAAAAATTGATCATTTCCCGGAGGAAAGCGCACGACGAAGCGGGCAGCGCGACCGGTGGGACCGGCTGCTGGCACCGCTGGATGATATTTTGCAGCCGGTGGCCGTGAGGCAGCCGGTGCCGTGGCGGCTGATCCGCCGGGTTGCGCCGGGCCGCCGGGTTGCGCCGGGCCGCGATTATTTCACCGGTATCCTGTGGAATCATGATATTGACGCCGGTATCAATTACCGCTCCCTGTGGCGCGAACTGCCGCCGGATTATTTAACCGGGGTGCCGACAGGCCCGGACCGCTGGGGCGATAGCGTGTTGAATTTATGGCTGACAGCGGACTATGACCGCGTTCGCATGGAAAAAACGGCTCATATTTTGATGGAGGCTGCCAATGAAATCCAGACAGACAGAAGATAAATGGGAGCATCTGTACCGGCATGATCTCGGCACACCCCGATACCCCAACGGCAATGTGGTGCGGTGGCTGTTCGGTAATTTCCCCCGGAGCCGGGCGGCGGATTTTCAGCTGCTGGATCTGGGGTGTGGCACCGGTCGTCATGCGATCATGATGGCACAGGAGGGCTATCAGGTCAGCGCCACTGACTATGCTCAGACGGCACTTGATCAGGCCGCCACATGGGCCGGAAATTCCGGGGTCAAGGTAAATTTTATACCGGCCCCGGCGGAAAAGCAGCCGTTCCCGGACCAATCCTTTGACGGTATTCTCAGCTACGCGGTGCTTTACTATCTATCGCTGGAAAAGATGCAGTTGGCGTTCAGGGAAATTCACCGGCTGTTAAAAACCGGTGGCAGCGCCTTTGTCATGATTAAGAACCAGCGGGATGTCCGCGCCTCAAAGGGCCGCGAGATCGCCCCGCATCAGATTTTGATCGATCAGACAGATGACGCCATGCCGTGGAATAATGAACAGGGTATGCAGCTTACCCTGCTGCCACGGGCAAAATTATCGGAAATCTGTCAGGGTTTTTCCGGAGTCATGATTGATGAAATGACCACAACCCTGGAGAATGGCTCATATCTGGAGGCGGCATGGCTCGTCCATCTGACCAGATGAGGCTGCTGATCCGGCTTGATGCCGATCCCCGTGTCGGCCTTGGCCATGCGGTGCGGGTGGCGGAATTATTAAGCCATATCACTATGCCGCTCGACAGCCATATCGGCAGCGTCGGCGGTCAGGCGGGCGTGTATTTTGCGGATAATGTTACCCACCATAATTTACCAGCGGGGAATCCAGCTGAATTTCTGGAACTTGCCCGGGAAATCGGGGCCGATATGCTGCTGATTGACCAACCGGACCAGACCGGGGAAAGCTGGCAACAATATCATGACAGCGCCCTGCCGGTAATCGCGATTGATGATTATGGTGGTGAGGTTCAGGCGGATCTGGTTTTTAACGGCACCGTCATTGATGACTATCATCATTACCCGTTAATCGCGGACAAGAGCAGAATTTTCTGTGGCGGACCCTATGCCTTGCTCAATCCGGTCTTTGGCCAGCTCCCCCATAATCCGACCCGGCGAAAAACCGTGCTTATTGTCATTGGCGGCGGCAGGCGGGCGCGGCAGTGGGCCTTGTCGCTGACCGGGGACCACAGTCCGTTTTCGCCCGGGGACTTTGACAAGATTACCATGATCATCGGCGGCACATTCGCCGATGGTGATGAATTGCGCCGCCGCTGTGCCCGGCTGAGGATAAATCTGCAGCAGAATATACCACAGCAACAGTTGGCCCGGATGCTGTCCGATCATTCAGTGGCCCTGATTACCGGCGGCATGATTGTCTATGAAGCCGTGGCCAGCGGTTGCCCGGTGATTATCTTTCCGCAGGAGGAAAACCTGATCCGGGAGGCCGAATATTTTGCCCGCAATGACGCCGCCATTAATCTTGGCTATAACGGCGGTATGGATATGAACCGGGTCAGAAAAGCCCTCGATATGAAAATTATCCCGGCTTCCGACAGCATCGGCGGCATCGACGGCATCGACGGCAAGGGCATGATCCGGGTGGCGACAGAATTGAATAATTTCCTGCAGCACTTCAGATCGGGGCAGAATAAATGATATTATGCGCTCACCAGCCGGTTTATCTGCCAAGTATTCATCTGTTTAACAAGATTTCGCTGTGTGACGGTCTGGTGCTGCTTGGCCATAGTCAATTTGCCAAACAAAGCTGGCATCAGCGCAACCAGATCAGGGCAGGCCACGGCAGAATATTGCTGACGGTGCCGGTGTCACAGCATAATAAATTCGGTCAAAGCCTGAAAAATGCGCTGATTGCCAGTGATCACTGGAAAAGAAAACATCTGAGAAGTATCCGCGAGGGCTATGCCAGACGGCCTTATTTCGATGATTATTTTCCGCAGATTGAGTGGATCATCCGGCAACCGCAGCCAAATCTGGCCGCCTTAAACAACGCTCTGCTGGTGCAATTTTTACAGTGGTTTGGCTTGGCCCCGAAAATCTACTATAGTGAGGATTATGATATTCAGGCGCATAAAACCGCGATGTTGATTCAGCTATGCCATCTGACCGGGGCGAACAGTTATGTCTCCAACGAAGGGGCGCGGGCCTATCTGGACGAGGGGATGTTCAAACAGAATAATATCCGGCATTACTGGCAGGATTTTAGCCATCCGGTCTATAATCAGGGCCGCGACTTTATCCCGAACCTCAGTGCCATTGATATATTATTCAATCTTGGCCCGGCCAGCGGCAAGGTTATCAGGGATTGCGGGCGTCTGGTCAGGTCAGCATTATGATTGAGCTATATCAGCTGAAATATTTTCTGGCGGTGGTGGAAACCGGCAGCTTTACCAAGGCGGCCGAACGCGCCTGTGTCACCCAGCCAACCCTGTCCGCCGGTATTAAAAAGCTGGAAACAACCCTTGATACCCGGCTGTTTGACCGCTCGGCCAGACGGGTGTTCCTTACCGAAAACGGCACCCGTTTTGTCGAGCGTGCCAAGGCGGTGCTGCACCAACTCAACCTTGCCGAGGCGGCAATGAAAAGCGACAATAGTCCAAAATTGCTCCGGCTTGGTATTTTGCTGACCATAGCGTCCCGGGTGGTTCAGCAGATATTACAACCGTTCCAGCGCGGCGAACCGGGGCTGGTGACCGAATTATTCGAAGGCTCGGAACAGGAAATCCTCAACCGGATGGATGAGGGCCGCATTGACCTCGCCCTGACCATCCTGCGGCCCGGGGCGAAAAACCACGTAATTTCGCTCTATCATGAATCCTATTCGCTCGCCATTGCCAGCCATCATCCACTTGCCGGGAAGCCGTCAATTGACCCGACGGCGCTGGCCAATGAGCCAACCATCGTCCGCAGCCGGTGTGAGGTATTGAGCGAAACCAGCCGGTTTTTCACTGACCATAATGTCCGCCCGCGTCTGGTGTACCGCACAGCACAGGACGAACGGGCACTGGCCATGGTTGCCGCCGGTATCGGCTTTACCACCATGCCCGACCATTACCGCATGGACGGTGTGACGCGGCTGCCAATGGACGGTTATGACCTGAGCCGCGAGATTGGCTTTATCCCGAGCGCCCATCATCTCGACCCGGAAAAATCCGCGCTGCTTGACCGTTTCATCACCCTGAGCCGCAACCACCTGCCGGACAGGGCCTATAAGGGCAGCAAACCAAAGAAAATGCCGCTTTATACCTAATAATGCTTTGCTAACTATTAAAATATATACCCGTTAGCTACACTGACTAAGCTTAAGATACGACGGAACAATAAATAGGAATAATGAATTATCGTTATTCAGAGTATTCAGTCAGGAAGAAAATTATGAAGCCTTATATTCCAAATGAACTCCCGGTACAGGATTTAGATTATAAAAAATTATATGGCTTTACAGGTAGGGCCAATGCCGAACTTGCACGCTATGACGGCTTGCTACAGGGAATTCCCAACCCGGAAGTGATGTTGTCGCCATTAACAACCCGGGAAGCGGTATTATCTTCTAAGATTGAAGGCACACAGGCGACTGTTGACGAAGTATTGGAACATGAAGCAGGGATTTTTAAAAAAGAAAAAGAGACAGATATTAAGGAGATAGTGAATTATCGTTATGCCTTATTCCGGTCGCACAACCATTTGAAAGACTATCCCATACGGCTTGGCTTCCTTTGCCAGCTCCATAAAATATTACTGGATAGCGTACGAGGCCAGGATAAAACACCCGGAGAATTTCGCCGTG
>JAADGA010000098.1:1989-8221 GCA_013152615.1 Alphaproteobacteria bacterium | reverse complement strand
GGCGGGGGGTTTGAAATGGCGGACGGTTTTAAAAGACTTCTTCATTTGGGCCAACAAATCCTGATCGGCACCACCGCGAAAAACCTTGGCCACAAAAACCCCGCCCTCTGCCAGGGTTTTGTGAGCGAAATCAAACGCCGCCTCGACCAGCGCCAACGTCCTGATATGATCGGTTTGCTGATGACCGGTGGTCATGGCCGCCATATCGCTCATCACCAGATCAACCGGGCCGGACAAAAGGCTGCATAATTCCTCTTCCGCCTCAGCGCTGGTGAAATCCATTTTCAGAAATATTGCGCCGTCTATCGGCGCGACCTCCAGCAGGTCAATGCCGATTACCCGGGCCTTCCTGCTGGTTTTTTTCACAACCACCTGAGTCCAGCCGCCGGGGGCCGCACCAAGATCAATGATGGTTCGCGCCTGAGACAAAAAAGAAAATTTGTCATCGAGTTCCAGCAGCTTATAGGCTGATCTTGCCCGGTAACCGTCGCGGTGGGCGGCATCAACATAGGGGTCGTTCAACTGTCTCTGCAACCAGCGGACAGAGGAAATTTTTCGTCCGCGTGCGGTCTTGACCCGGGCTTTTCCGCCTCTGGTCAGGCCACGGGGATCGGTTTTCCTGATCTTTCCGGTGCGGGTTAATTTAGGGCGTTTTATCACCCGCCATTCCCCCGGTTACCGTGGTTCGCCCCGGTTTTGCTCTTTGCAGGACCAATTTTACTTCCGGCGCTACGGTGATGACCGCCCCGGTAGTGATGACCACCCCGGCGGTGGCCACCCTGATGATGACTGGCCATCATATCGAGCAGCATGCCTTCGCGGATTCCCCGGTCGGCGACCTTTATCTCCTCGGCTGGCCACAGATCCATTATACTTTCCAGAATAGCACAGCCCGCAACCACCAGATCCGCCCGGTCGGCACCAATGCTTTTTAACGCCACCCTCTCATCATAATTAAGCACCGACAGCTTGCGACACAGATCGCGGATATGAGACGCCCCGACCGAGGCCCCGTCAACCCGCGCCCGGTCATAGGTTTCAAGCTCAAGATACATCGCGGTCAGAGTGGTAATTGTCCCCGAAGTACCGAGCAGTTGCACCTTGCCCTGCCGCGCGGCATCCCCGATGCCGTTTTTCTGTTCAAAGGATTTAACTGCCCGGAGAATACCCTGTTTCATTTCCAGATAATTGGGGGCGGAGATTGTCTCCCGGGTGCCGTATTTTTCCGACAGATTGACCACGCCAAAAGGAATAGAGGTCCAGTCAATAATTTCCGAGGTACCGTTCCGGCTAATCTTTACCCAGATCAGCTCGGTACTGCCACCGCCAATATCAAAAACCACCGCCCGGCTATATTTCCGGTCAAGCAACGCCCGGCAACCAAGAACCGCGAGTCTGGCCTCTTCCGCCGGATTAATGATATGAAGCTTGATCCGGACCTCTTTTTCAACCCGTTCAATAAATTCATCACAATTGAGCGCCTCACGACAGGCCTGGGTCGCCACATTACGCATATGGGTGACGCCGCGACGCTGTATCTTGGTGACACAGATAATCAACGCCTCTATCGTCCGGTCAATGGCTTCCCGGGACAGGATTCCGTTTTTACTTAATCCCTCACCAAGGCGGACAACCCGGGAAAAGCTGTCAATAACCTTGAATCCCTGTAGCGTCTGCCGGGCGACCAGCAAGCGACAATTATTGGTTCCAAGATCAATAGCACTAAAAATATTTTCTGATGCCGGTTTTGGATTTCTCTTCTTTTGCTTTACATGCATTACCTTGCCAACATCCGATTACATAAAAATTACACTTCATATCCATTTTTATATAATGCTTGCCCGCTCAGTACCAATCAAAAAAGCCAAAAATATTTCTGGACCTGATTAAAAAAATGATTATACAAGGCTCCGGCAGGATACCCGCTTCTGTTCCGGAGTAGTTTAATGGTAGAACTATGGACTCTGACTCCATCAATAGTGGTTCGAATCCACTCTCCGGATCCAAATTAGCCTGGTGGCTGATCCGCGGTTACCTCGCCAGCCTCAAGCGCACGTTTCAGAGCTTTCTCCTCACTTGAGATCATATATTTATTCAGCACCGCCGCGCCGACCGCATCACCCCAAGTGTTGACCGCCGTCCGGCAGCGGTCAAGGAACCAGTCAACCGACAGCAAAATACCAATGCCTTCTGCCGGCAGGCCGACCGCGCCGAGCACAATCAGCATCGTCACCGTCCCCGCCTGGGGAATACCGGCAGCACCGACCGCGGCCAGAGTTGCGGTAATAACGATCAGGATTTGCGCAAATAATCCCATGTGAATACCATACATCTGGGCAATGAACATCGCGGCAATCGCCTCATAAAGCGCGGTACCGTTCATATTTATCGTGCTGCCGAGCGGGATGACGAATCTTATTGACCGCTCGCTAAGCCCGTTTTCACGCGCACATTCCATGGTCAGCGGCAGGGTTGCCGACGAGCTTGCGGTACCAAAGGCGGTCAGCAGCGCACGCGCCATATCCTTGAGAAACACCGCCCCCCTTTTGGACATTACGATCATGATGATAAACAACAATACCGCATGGACAGACAATGCGATCAAAACCGTCGCCACATATTTGCCAATACCGACAATCGTCAGCATAAAGGCCGGGCCGCCACCGGCTTCACCAAGGGCAGAGGCCACCAGCGCGAAAACCCCGATTGGCGCAAAATACATGATCCAGCCGACAATTTTCATCATGGTCTCATTAAGACCTTCAAAGAAATTGATCAGCGGTTCTCCGACCCGGCCAACCGTGGTTGCCGCCGCCCCGAACACTACCGCGAAAAACACCAGCGGCAACAGTTGTAAATTAACCGCCGACTTGACCAGATTGGGCGAGACCAGACTGAGCAGGATATCACTGAAGCCCTTTTCCCCGCTTGACATTACTTTTTGCTGACCGATATGCAATGCCTGCGCATTCATCTCAACCCCGACGCCCGGTTGAATGACATTAACCAGCACCAGACCGATCAGGATCGCGATAATCGTTGTCAGCAGATAATACAACATGGTCAGGCCCCCGGGTTTACCCAGTTTCCGGACATCGCCCATCGACGCCACCCCGGAAATCACCGCCGCCAGAATAAGCGGAATGATGGTCATCTTCAGCGCGTTAAGAAATAATGTCCCCATCCATTCTATCACCAGCACATCCTTGCCAAAAATCCACCCGGCGAGCAATCCGGCAATCATGCCCGCAACGATAAGATACAACAGGATCATGGAATGTTTGTGAGACATGAAAATCTTCCCTTTTTACACTTTAAATTATATTATTGATTGTTTGCACTAACTATATAGACGACTCCCAGATCGAAGTCGTCACAATAAATTATATTGGCCCTGCCGCTTTTTTTATGTACAAGGGCCTCAGACGTTGCAAAGGGGCAAGGGACCTGATGTTCTATTTGATCGATAATTATGACAGCTTTACCTATAATCTCTATCATTATCTGGGGGAAATCGGGGTTGAGGTTGAAGTTTTTCGTAATGACGTCATCTCGGTTGAGGAAATTCTGGCCCGGAAAGGTGCCGGCAATATTGAAGGCGTGATCCTGTCCCCCGGGCCGTGTACGCCGAATGAAGCCGGCATCTGTCTTGATCTGGTCAGGCAGGCCGCCGGGTCCCTGCCGCTACTTGGCGTTTGCCTCGGTCACCAAGCCATTGGCCAGACATATGGCGGCACCGTTAGCCGCGCGCCTTATCTTATGCATGGCAAGGTCAGTGACATTCATCATAATGGCACAACTGTTTTTACCGGTCTTGACAGTCCGTTTTGCGCCACCCGCTATCATTCGCTTATTGTTGACCGGGACAGCCTGCCCGCTTGTCTGGACATCACCGCGACGACAGAGGACGGTCTGATTATGGGGCTGTGCCATGAAAGCCATCCGGTGTATGGGGTCCAGTTCCACCCGGAAAGCATTGCATCGGAAAATGGTCATGAGCTGTTAAAGAATTTTGTGACTCTTGCCAGAAAATATAATGAAGATATAATATTGTCGGAAAACCCGGCCAACCCGGAAAGTCAGCCCGGAAAACCCCGCCAACCCGGAAAGTTCAGCCAAAGATGACCGTTGATTTTAAAATATTGATCAATAAAATTGCCGTGGGCGAGGCTCTCACCCGGCAGCAATCCTGTGATGCCTTTGACTATATGATGAGCGGTGATGCGACCGGCGCACAGATCGGCGCCTTTCTGATGGGACTGAGACTGCGCGGGGAAACTATTGAGGAAATCACCGGCGCTGCCGAGGCGATGCGCGCCAAGGCCCATTTTATCGCCGCCCCGGATGATGCCATTGATACCTGCGGCACCGGCGGCGATAACGCCCATAGCTATAATATATCAACCGCGACCGCCATTGTGCTTGCCGCCTCGGGCTTAAGCGTTGCCAAACACGGCAACCGGGCGATATCATCAAAATCCGGCTCGGCCGACGTGCTTGAAACTCTCGGCGTTAACATTGAGGCCGATATGGCAACGGTCGAACGCTGCGTGCGCGAAATCGGCATCGGTTTTATGATGGCGACCCGTCATCACAGCGCCATGCGCCATGTTGGCCCCGCGCGGGCCTCACTCGGCACCCGGACGATTTTCAACCTGCTCGGGCCGCTGTCAAATCCGGCCGGGGCCAGATATCAGGTTATCGGGGTATTTGACAAAAAATGGCTGGGGCCGCTGGCCGAGGGGCTGGGCAGAATCGGATCAAAACGGGTCTGGGTCGTTCACGGCACCGATGGTCTGGATGAACTCAGTATCTCCGCGCCATCTTTCGTTGCCGAATATCGCGACGGCAAGGTCACGACATTTAACATCAGCCCGGAGGACGCCGGTCTTGAACGCTTTCCGCTGTCACAAATTCGCGGCGGTGATGCCGTCGATAACGCCGCCGCGCTGAAAGACATATTGCAGGGCGCTCATAATGCCTACCGTAATATCGTGCTGCTTAATGCCGCCGCCGCCCTGCTGGTGGCTGGTAAGGCCCGTGACCTCAAAGGGGGAGCCATACTGGCGGCACAGGCGATAGACAACGGTGCCGCCGCAGATAAACTCGAACAATGGATCACCCTGTCCAATGAGTAATATTCTGGATAGAATAGCGATCGACAAACGCCACCATGTTGCGGCGTGTAAACAGGCCGTCGCCCTGGCCACGCTGGAGCAACGGGTGAAAGAAGCTGCCGCGCCAAAAGGATTTTACCGCCAGTTGCATAATGCGCAGCAACAGGGCCGTTTTGGCCTGATTACCGAAATCAAGAAAGCCAGTCCGAGCAGAGGCCTGATCCGGGAGGATTTCAATCCGTCCCTGCTCGCTCGCGGCTATGAGAGCGGCGGCGCGACCTGCCTGTCCATCCTCACCGACGAACCTTATTTTCAGGGCAGTGATGATGATTTTATTGCGGTCCGTGCCACAAGCTCCCTGCCGCTGCTGCGCAAGGATTTTATCATTGACCCCTATCAGATTGTTGAGGCGCGCGCGCTCGGTGCCGACTGTATCCTGCTGATCATGGCGCTGCTTGACCCGGTTCAGGCGCAGGAGCTTGAACAGGTGGCGCTGGCGCTTGACCTTGATGTGCTGATTGAAACCCATGATGAGGCAGAGATGGCACAGGCCCTTAAACTAAAAAGTCCGCTTATTGGTATAAATAACCGTAATCTAAAGACTTTCGAGGTTTCGCTTGAGGTTAGTTTACAGCTTGCGCAGCGGGCCGGACCGGATAGACTGCTGGTCAGCGAGAGTGGCATTTTCTGCCGTGATGACCTTGAAATACTGCGCAACAAAGCCGGAATAAATTGTTTTCTGGTCGGAGAATCCCTGATGCGCCAGCAGGATGTTACCATGGCCACCCGCACTTTAACCGGAGGATAGCCGATGTCCAAATTAACTCATCTTGATGCTGATGGCCGGGCGAGCATGGTCGATGTCTCGGCAAAGGCGGAAACCCACCGCCGGGCCGCGGCCCGTGGCCGGGTTTATATGGCGCAGGCAACCCTCGCCCTGATCGCAGAAGGCGGCATGAAAAAGGGCGACGTTTTTTCCGTAGCCCGTCTCGCCGGTATTATGGCCGCCAAGAAAACCGCCGACCTGATCCCGCTGTGCCACCCGTTGCCACTACAGAATATTCAGGTGAATCTTGAGTGCAATCCGGGTGACAGTTGTGTTGAGATATTTGCCA
>JAADGA010000098.1:0-1873 GCA_013152615.1 Alphaproteobacteria bacterium | reverse complement strand
TTTCTGATATCCGGCTCACCCATAAATCCGGCGGTAAATCCGGTAATTATAACGCAGATTAAGGAAAAAACCATGTCGCTGATGCCCGTTGATCAGGCCCTTGAAATTATCTCACAGCATTTTTCCACACGTGAAGTGGAGGATATTGCCCTCGACCACGCGTTGGGACGGACCACGGCAAAGGACCACTTCGCCGCCATAACCCAGCCACCGTTCAATAGCTCGGCCATGGATGGCTATGCCGTTCGGGCCGAAGATGTCCGGCAATGCCCGGTGGAACTAACGGTTATCGGCGAGGCACCAGCCGGAAAATCATATGATGGCACGGTTCAGCCCGGAACTGTGGTACGGATTTTTACCGGCGCTCCGGTGCCCCCGGGGGCCGACGCGGTCATCATGCAGGAAAAAACCGAACGGTTGGATGAGACAACGGTTCGCATCATGACGGGTGCCGAAAAAGGCCGCAATATCCGGCCAATGGGCAATGATTTCACAGTTGGTCAAAATCTGGTCACGGGCGGAACTATCCTGACCTCGCGCCATATCGGCATGATGGCTGCGGCCAATATCCCAACCGTATCTGTCACCAGAAAGCCCCGCGTTGCCTTGCTTTCGACCGGAGACGAACTGATTAACGTCGGTGATGTGGCCAACCCCGACCAGATTGTCAATTCCAATAATCTGCTGCTGTCAACCTTGATTCGCGAGCATGGCGGCACGCCCGTTGACCTTGGCATTGCCCGCGATAATCAGGCCTCACTCGAAGAAAAGATCGCCCTGTTGAAAGCCACCGACAATATTGATCTTTTCGTCACTATCGGCGGCGCGTCGGTTGGCGACCATGACCTTATTCAGAAAATTCTCGGCCAGCATGGCTTGAAAGTCCTGTTCTGGAAAATTGCTATCCGGCCCGGCAAACCGATGATTTTTGGTACTTTCAACGACAAACCAATGATCGGCTTGCCGGGTAATCCGGCGTCCGCCTATGTCTGTGCGATAAATTTCATTATTCCGGCGCTACATATCATGCTCGGACGCGATACCATCGGAGCTGCCGGGTCCGTCGCCCTGCTTGGCCATGACATCCCGGAAAATGGCAGCCGCAAGGATTATATGCGCGCCCGTTATGTCGAAAATGCCGACGGGATTAAAATTGTCACCGCGACCCGGCGTCAGGACAGCGCCAAACTCAGCACCCTCGCCCATGCCAACTGTTTATTGGTACGCCCGCCCCATGCCGCACAAGCCTCAGCCGGGGAAAAGGTAAAAATTGTTCTGCTTCAGCCTTGACAAAAGAATAAAAATAGAACATAAATAAAACAAATCAGGAAACAACAGAAGGCCGGAGTATAGCGATGAAGAATCGGGAGGCCGGAGTATAGCGATAAAAAACCGGGAGACTGGAGTATGGCGATGAAGAATCGGGAGGCTGGGTCAATGGTAATGAAAGATCGGGAGACTGGAGCATGTTGACAAGTAAACAGCGGGATTTATTGCTTTTTATCCATCAAAGGCTACAGGAAAGCGGCGTGGCACCGTCATTTGATGAAATGAAGGACGCGTTGAATTTAAAATCCAAGTCGGGTATCCACCGGCTTATTGGCGCACTGGAAGAACGGAAATTTATCCGCCGCCTGCCCAACCGGGCGCGGGCGCTGGAGATTATCCGGCTGCCGGAAAATGAACCGACGGCAAATAATGTTTTTACTGCGGATTTTGCCAACAAACCCGCGACGGAACCCATATCCGACCCCGGCACTATTGATATTCCGCTTCATGGCCGGATTGCTGCCGGCACCCCGATTGAGGCGCTGGAGCAATATGAGAATATCCCGGTCCCGGCAGCCATGCTTGGCGGCGGCAGCCATTATGC
>JAADGA010000097.1 GCA_013152615.1 Alphaproteobacteria bacterium | reverse complement strand
AAAAACAACGCCAAAAAATTTATATATTCGTTTATCTAGTTGTTTGTTCATCTCTAATCCACAATATGTTGTATGTTAAGTATAAAAATTAATTCGGGCTAAAATCAAGTAAAGAATATTTATTCCGGCATGCGGCTGCCCAGACCCCGCCGGGTGAATCTCTGTTGACTCTTTGTTTCCTCTGGTTTTTTAACAGAAATAACCTCGCTGCCCAAGCGATAAAGTGCCTGATGCAGAGCGCTGGTTTTGACCCCTTTCAATTGGCCTTCCAGATGTTTTTTCTGAGAATCGGTTAAATCGGGTGGCGAGGGCCTGACTTTCCGCCGACGCAGCGGCACCGGTCCATGACGGTAAATGAGTTTGGCCACCGCCCGATAGCCGTAATAGCAATTAATCCGGTCAATCACCACCGGTTCAAAATGCTGCAGCTCCAGCGCCATGCTGCCCTGCACCCGGATATAAAGACTGCCGCCATGCTTTTCCGCGCCGGGAAAGGTCAGGCGCTCCGGCAGGCTGCACTCTGCCAGCGCCGAGCCGACAATATCCGGCCAGCGTAAAATAATATCCCGCCGGGAAAAACCATAGCGCCGAAAAGCCCGGTTGCCCGCGGCCGTTACCGCCTCGGATACAGTCTGTATTTTTCGAAAGCCTTTCCTTGACATGATGCTGACAATTCCATTGTGACACCCAATATTATGTATAGATAAATTAACCGCCAATGGTAAGCCGATAAACAAAAAAATTATTGCCGGATTGATGACGGCAATATTGATTGCCACGGATTTCGCCCTTCAGGGAGGCACGGGCTTTGATATCAACAGGCCGCTTCCCGGGCGGCACCGGTCTGAAAGATTCAGGGTCAGGACCACCTAGCCATTCAGCTGCATACCGCCATCGACGACGAACTGGGCGCCGGTTATGTGTTTTGCTTCATCCGAGGCCAGAAACACAACCATACTGGCGATATCGTCCGGGGTGCCGAATTGCCCCAGCGGAATCCTCTCCAGAAACCGCTGTTCGGCCACCGCCACCGGGACAGTCATCTGGTCGGCGGCTTCCACAAACAGCTTTTCCAGCATCGGGGTTCTGATCTGACCGGGATGGACGCTGTTACAGCGGATTTTCGACCCGGTTGTCGCACAATGCAGCGCCACCGACATTGTCAGCTGACGAACGGCGGCCTTGCTGGCCCCGTAAGCGGTAATGAAAGGGGTTGCGACCAGAGCGGCGATCGACGACATATTGATGATCGAGCCGCCACCACTGCGGCGCATATAGTCAATGGCGTATTTACAGCCGAGAAAAACGCTGTCACTGTTTGTTGCCTGAACCTTGCGCCATTGATCAATTGTCGTTGTTTCCGGATTTGTCCCCGTACCGCCACCGCTGATCCCGGCATTATTTACCAGAATATCCAGCCGGCCATATTTTTTATCAATCCTGTCCAGAATAGTGATCCACTGGCGCTCATCGGTGACATCGTGGCGGATAAATTCCACACCGATTTTTTCGGCCTGCTGCTGATCCCCCTGAATATCGGTGATGATGACGCGCGCGCCGTCCCGGGCCATCATGGCCGCGATTGCGAGCCCAAGCCCGGATGCCCCGCCGGTTACCACGGCAACTTTGGCTTTAAGGCGCTGGTTATTCTCCGCTATCTGGTTATTTCCCACTATAATTGCCCTCACCCCGGTGAATGTTGTGCTGGCAGGCCGGCCAGCTGGCCACCATCAATGACCATCTGATGGCCAGTAATCATGCCGGCATCTGCCGAACACAGAAACAGGATTGCCGTAGCAATATCAGACGGCGTGGCGACGCGACCGAGGGGAATTTCAGCGGCCATCCCCGCCAGCATGACCTCGCGACTGCCTAATGCCTCGGCAATCGGGTTAAGCATCGCCGTATCAACATAGGTCGGGTGAATGCTGTTGCAGCGGATGCTATAGCCCTTGCCGGCGCAATATAACGCCACCGACCGGGTCAACAGTGTCACCCCGCCTTTTGAAGCACTATATCCGACAATGTCTTCGCCGCCGACCAGACCCATGACAGAGGATATATTGATAATAGTGGCGGGATTGCCGGTTTTTTTCATGAGCCCGACCGCTTTCTGACAGCCGAGAAACGAGCCGGTCAGATTGACCGAAATCATGGCATTCCAGTTTTCCAGCGGCATATCCTCAAAATTATCGGCAAAGCCGACACCGGCACTGTTGACCAGAATATCAAGGCCGCCAAAAATATTTTCCGCGCATGTCATGATGTCATCCCAGCTTTGTTCCGAGGCAACATCCAGATTGAAACCGATTGAATTTGTCGCCAGCGCGGCGGCGGTTTCGGTCGCCTGATCAGAATTAATGTCGGCAACGATTACCCGGCAGCCTTCGGCCGCCAGCCTGACGGCGGTCTCCCGTCCGATTCCCGACGCGCCCCCGGTTACAATCGCCACTTTTCCGTCAAATCCAGCCATGATTACCTCCCGAAAATTAAGCGCCTGTCGCTGCTCTTTAAATGCGCCTGTCGCTGCTCTTTAAATAATGGACAACATCCGCAAGACATTTTTTGCCAATATCTAGCGCCCCGGCAAAGCAGACAAAACCATGTACAGTGCCATCATAGCTATGATAGCGGGTCGGCACCTCATGCTGGCACAGCAGCTGATAAAAAGCCCGGCCTTCATCCCGCAATATATCCATACCCGCCGTTACCACCAGTGTCGGCGGCCAGCCATCAAAATTCCGGTTCAGGATCGGTGACAGAAGTATATTTTCTGCCGGGTCTTCACTCTTGGTATAATTCTGTGAAATCCATTCGACGTCTTTCCGACCGAGGAAATAGTCCCCATTGCCATAAAGGCTGCGAGAAGGATAATCCGTATCAATCCGGCCATCACAGGAGGGATAGAGCATGACAATGGACGCAATTTCCGGGCCGCCCCGCCGCCGGGACAGCTCCGCCACCCCGGCACATAAATTACCACCGGCACTATCACCGACAAGCGAGATATTGTCCCGGTCAATGCCTAGCTCCCCGGCCCTCTCATTTACCCATAGCAGCGCATGATAACAATCCTCCAGTCCGGCGGGGAACAGGAACTCCGGTGCCAGACGATAATCCACACTGATGATCCTGTGACCGGCGTGCAAACAGAGGTAACGCGCAATGGTATCATGAGTATCAAGATCACCGAGCATGTAGCCGCCGCCATGATAGACAAGGGTTGCCGGGATTATTTTTTCGTCCGACCCCGGCGGGTGGTAACAGCGAACCCGGTACTCTCCGCCGTCATAGGAAATCGGATATTCCTCAATTTTACCAACATCACAGGATGGCAGTTCAAATATTTTTGAAACGACCTTGAGCATTTCACGGGCAGCTTCCACCGGCAGTTCATACAGTTTGGGGCCGGGATTGGCCGCCATGGTTTCAAGAAGATTTTTTGTTTGATCGTCGGGGGATTGTGGCATTTTTCCTGTTTCCTTATTGCTGACCCCTTATTCCTGTTTCCTTATTTCTGGTTTCGGCCTCGCCAGAGTGCGGGCCTTAGAGATATCGAACCGGATCGGTCCCGTCCCAATCTACTGCGGACTGTTCCAGAAAAGCAAAAAAATCTTCAACTTTCTGATTGACCTCAATCAATTCTATCATGCCACCCAGTTTAGCCACCGTGTCCATATAGACAAAGCGCCCGCCAACACCGACCTCACCCTCAAAGGCTTTCTCACAGCCCTTTGCCTGCCAGTCGGCCACCGCTGCCTCAAGGTCCCGGGTCATGATCCCCCAATGGTGAAAGCCGATCGGTTTAATCAGGGGCCGGTCATTGTAAATCGAGGGGACATCATTCTTCTGATAGATATACTCGATACAAAGTCCGTCGGAAAAACCGAGCGCCAGGGAAAGCTCGACCTCGGTCGGCTCCCCGCGGTAACGGCGATTGATAATCGGAAAATCCACCCCGATAAACATTGGGCCGGAGCCGGTCATTTCGACCCAGTTTCTGGCGGCTGTTTCAAGATCATCAACCACATAGGCCATCTGGAGAATTTTACCAGTTTTCTGCATTTTTTCCTCTTTCCCTGTTAACGGATCCTCTGAAATTTATACTCTGGGCTACGGCTACTCTGGTATTAATACTCTGGGCTACGGCTACTCTGAAATTTATACTTCAGGCTACGGCTACTCTGGTATTAATACCTCAGGCTACGGCTACTCTAGAATTTATACCCCAGACTAATGCCCCATTCCCGTGGCTTGCCATAAACCGCCTCGACAATACCGAAACTGCCCAATGTCGAAACCCCGGCGACGATATAGTGTTTATTTGTCAGGTTGGTGCCGAATACCGACAGATTCCAGCTGCCTTCCCCGGGCTCATAGGTAATTCTGGCATTGAACAGACTATAGGCTGACTGCTTCAGCGCCGGTGTATTCTGGACATCTTTATAGACGCTGCTGGAAAAGCTCCAATCGCCGCGCAGGGTCAGTCCGGCATCATCTTTCATCTCAATACGATAGCTTATGCCAAGATTTGACGACCATTTCGGGGTGTTGGGCTGTTGGGTTGCAAGGGTAACATCGCGAACCCCGGCATTAAGTTTGGTAAAAGTGAAATCGGTATAGCCAAGGCCACCGTCGATCCTCAATCCCGGGACCGGGACCGCCTGTAACTCGACCTCAAAGCCCTTGACAATAGCCTTGCCGGCATTCTGGACAATCAGGATAAGATTGCCGGTGGAATCCGCGCTGATACTGCCCAGTTGAATGTCGGTATAGTCATTATAGTAAGCCGCGGCATTCAAGCGCACCCGATTTTCCGCCCATTGTGACTTAAAGCCGACTTCATAGGCCAGAACTTTTTCCGGGCCGAAAGCCTCGACCGAGGACTTGGTGGTGGGACGACCGTTAAAGCCGCCACTTTTAAAGCCTTTTGAAATGGAAGCGTAGGTCATGAAATCTTCAGTAGCCTGATAATTCAGACTGAACTTGGGTGAAAACGAGCCCCATTTCCCTCTCACCGTCGTCAGCGGAACGATAAAGGCGCCGCTGTTGACCCGCTTGTGGACCAGAGTATAGGCCTTCTTGTCATAGGAATAACGGCCACCAAGTGTCAGCGATAATTTGTCGGTAAGATCATAGGTTGCCTGGGCAAAAGCCGCATAGCTTTTAATATCAATCGCGTTACTGATATTAAAATCGAGATCAAGCAGAACATTTATCGGATTGCCAAAGCCGCCCGGTGCCGTCGGCGCACTCAGCGGGGAGCCATTCAATGTCCCCGGCAGCGCCTGCAACGCATTATAAAGCCCGTCAGCCAGAACAACATTATTCTTGTCGGTTCCTTTTTCATGGAAATAGAATAATCCCGTCAGCCAGTTGAGCTTCTGATCAGCGGCGGTGCCGCCAAGCTGGAATTCCTGACTGACCTGGCTCTGGGTCTGGCGGTCGTGGGTATGAATGTAGGCCAGCGGGGTCGTGTCACCATCCCGGCCAAAATTCGCATCAAATCCGCGGTAGGCTGAAATGGATTTTATATGGGTATTGTCACTTATCTGATAGTCAATGGTCAGGTTGGTGCCCCAGGCATTGATATCATTTATGTTCGGGCCGGTACTGTAATTGGTATAGGGATTGCCGGTCATATAGGCCGAGGTAAGCGGGGTTCCCGCCGGGCCGCCAACCAGCGCATTCCACAGCGGCGCCAGTCCGGTCGAGGTGTCGAGATACTGCAACGTCCGGACCGTTGACTGCTCGCGTTCACGGGTGAAATCAGTACTGAAATTCACCTCCAGATTATCATTGGCGAGCCAGCGGAGCGCCAACCGCGCCGAGGTCGAATTTATATTGCCATTATGGCCGACCACTTTGCGGGTTTTGAAATCAAGAATTTTGCCATAACCGTCACTATGCTTGCTGGAAAAAGACAATTTCGCAAACAGCTTGTCCTTGACAATGCTGAAATCTCCGTTGCCGCGCACATCGAGCCGGTTATAACTGCCCATGGTCACCGAGGCCTGGGCTCCGGTGTCTCCATTGGGCTTCCTGGTGATCATATTTATCGCGCCGCCGATGGTGTTCTTGCCAAAAAGCGTGCCCTGTGGCCCCCGGAGAATCTCCACCCGTTTCAGGTCAAGCAGGTCGAACACCCCGCCGACCGCCCGGGCGTAATAGACCCCGTCGATATAGATGCCGACCCCGGGGTCGGTGGTAAACAGAAAGTCATTCTGGCCGACACCACGGATATAAATCATGA
>JAADGA010000096.1 GCA_013152615.1 Alphaproteobacteria bacterium | reverse complement strand
ACTTATTATTAAATATGAAGAGGAAACTGCGTGATTCTCCCTGTTTTAACAACCACCGTATCCACTGTGGCCCTGATCCTGTCCGGATCGAACGCCGTGGCTCAGTCCCTGCCCTCCCGGGCGGAAATGTGGCAGATCATCCAGAAACAGCAACAACAAATCAAAAAACTGGAAGCGGTCGTCGGCCTGACCACCCGGAAAATTGTCGAGAATGAAAAGAAAATTGAGGCCACCGGCGATGCGCTGGAACAGGTTTCAGGTGTTTCAGGTCATGGCAGCCCGGTTAACAGCGCCGCGACCAGCATCGGCGGCTATAGCGAACTGCATTATAACGGCGGCAGGAAAGACCAGGTCGATCTGCACCGCTTTGTGGTTTTCCTCAGCCATGAATTTAATCAGAAGATCCGTTTTTTCAGCGAATTGGAGGTCGAACATAACACGGTTGAGGCCGGGGCGGTCGGCGCAGTCGAAGTGGAACAGGCCTTCGTTGAAATGGACCTGAATGATAATAACAAGCTCTCGGTCGGCCTGCAATTAATCCCGGTCGGCATCATTAATGAAACCCATGAACCGCCGACCTTTTACGGTGTCGAGCGTAATAATGTTGAAAAAAATATTATTCCGACCACCTGGTGGGAGGCCGGGGTCAAGATGAGCGGCAATTTGAACCAAAGCTTTAGCTATGACCTGATGATTCATTCCGGTCTCGATACCACCGGCAGCGGTTATAAAATCCGCAAAGGCCGCCGGAATGTCAGTGAGGCACCCTGGAAAAACAGCGCCGTCAGCGCCCGATTGAGCTGGCATGGTATCCCCGGGGTCAAGATCGCCGCCACCTTCCAGTATCAGAGCGATATTACCCAAAGCAGCCGCGCCGATGAGAATGCCGCCGCGACCCTGTTTGAAATTCATACCGACAGTCGGCGTGCCGTTGGCAAACGCGGAACCATTGCCCTGCGCGCGCTGTTTGCCCAGTGGAATATCCGCGGGACCATGGCCCGGCTGACCGGCCGCAATATTCAGCGCGGCTGGTATATCGAGCCATCCTACAGGATTGCCATTGATGATGAGCAGGCCATTGGTTTCTTTACCCGTTACAGCCTCTGGGATACCGAGGCCGGGGATATTGTCGCCAGTGCCAACCGCCGGACCAGCTTTGGCGTTAATTACTGGCCCCATGAAAATGTTGTGCTCAAACTGGATTACCAGATTGATAATTTTGCCAAATCGGCAACCGGCGACAACCGGATCAACCTCGGCCTCGGGCTTCAGTTCTAGGACTATATTCTAAAATATTAGAATCGGCGGACCTGAACCACCATGACTTTTCTGACCAGGGGGTCATGTAATATCTTGTTGCTGATATTTTTTATGGTTTTTTTCAGGAGAATATAGTCGATATTATGCGGGTCATCCGGCTCACCGAGCGGGGTCACACTGAAATGGCGCAGGATAGCATCACGAATAGCCGGCAGATTTTGAATAACGGCCATTTTATTTTCGTTGCCGTCAACTTCCATTGAAAAATCAAATACTATATTACCGGAAACGCGACCCTCGATGACCAGCGGGATGGTAACCTTCTCAACTTTGACAAAATGCAGATTTAGCTTGGGTTTTTCCACAACCGGTTTTTGCTCGACCCCCTCCGGCTTGCTCTTGCCACCCAGCATCATAACGGCGCCAACCCCGCCGCCGCCAAGCGCTAGCCCGGCCAGTATCCCGATTATCAGAAGCTTTTTGCTGCCCTTTTGCGGTTTTTTATCCTCTTGTTCTGCGGTTTCTTTCTCTGCCATTGCTCAACCTTCTCGTTAAAAATGGCGAAACCCCTGACTATTCCCGAGCAGGTTTATGCCGTCCTTATCCGCTATCATAATCGCTTTCTGCACTGTCATATGCCCTATTCTGGTCACGGGAAACCCGAATTCCTGCATCAGCCGTGCAATATTCTGTCGCTCCGGCCTGCCCGCGGTAAAAAGCAATTCATAATCATCACCGCCAGTCCATATCAGACTTTTATACGCCGGAAAACTTGCCAAAAGCTTACCGGCACCGGCAGAAAGCGGAATTAATTCTGCTTTAATTTCAGCCCCGAGCCCCGACAGGTCACACAGATGGCGAATATCCCCGGCGAGGCCATCGGAAATATCAATAACGGCGGTGGCTATGCCCGCCAGATTGTGGCCGAGAGCCAATCGGGGCTGTGGCAGATAATAACGGTTTTCAAGTGCTTTCCCGGCTTCATCAGCGGTGTCAATCTCACCCATAAGGCGTTTCAGACCAAGGGCCGCATCGCCCAATGTACCGGAAACATAGATGTCATCCCCGGCCCGTGCCCCCGACCGGCGCAACGCCTGTCCCCGGACCACGCTGCCAATCGCAGTGACTGAAATCATCAGTGGCCCGTCTGTTGACACCGTATCGCCACCAAACAGCGACCAGCCGAATTCAGCCTGATCCTGCCCCAGCCCCCGGCAAAATTCACTGATCCATGGTTCAATATCTTTCATTCCCCGGGGCAAGGCAAGCGCCAGCAGATAGCCAAGAGGGACCGCCCCCATCGCCGCGAGGTCCGAGAGGTTAACCCTGAGGGCCTTGCGGGCAATTTTATCTGCCGGATCATCGGCGAAAAAATGCACCCCGGCAACCAGCGCATCCTTGGTAAAGATCAGATCACAGCCCGCGGGCGGGGTCAGAACCGCCGCATCATCGGTCAGGCCATAGGCCGGTTTCCCCGGGGATGCCAGCGGGGCGAAATAACGGGAAATAAGATCAAATTCACCTGAAGTCAATTTGTTGCTCCCACTATTTTTTACGGATATTTTTGGCGAGCTTGTCGAGAACTCCGTTGATAAATCCGGGTGTGCTGTCGTCAAAAAAAGCCTTGGCGACATCAATATACTCGTTGATGACAACTGCGGTCGGCACATCCGGCCGGGTGATCAACTCGCAGATTCCGGCGCGCAGTATCGCCCGGGCAACCGGTTCAATCCGCTTGAGCGTCCAGCCTTTTGCCAGCACGCCCGTTACATGATCATCAATTTCCGCCATCCGCTCCCCGGCGTCCCGGACCAGAATATTGAAAAAAACTTTATCCGCTGCCGCATAATGATCGCCCTCGATGATTTCCCCCAGACGATGATCAATAAATTCCGCAACAATATTTCCGGCAGAATCCCAGGTCATCTCTATCTGGTAAAGCGCCTGTACCGCCCCCAGTCTGGCGGCACTTCTGGCGGCACTTCCGGCTTTGGCCTGCGTGCCTGATGATGATTTTACAGCCATTATTCACTCAATCCAAATTGATGTCTCAGCGCAATCATTCTGAGCACAGTTTCCGCCACATGACCGCCCTTGTTGCCCTGCCCTGCCCGCACCAGCGCCTGATCACGGTTTTCCACGGTGAGGATGCCGTAACCGATGGCAAGCCGGTCCCGTGTCGCCAAATCCTGCAGCGCACGGGCACTTTCGCTACAGACATAATCATAATGCGATGTCTCACCACGAATGATACAGCCGAGCGCGATATAACCGTCATAGCATACCCGTCCGGCGTCCACCCCGTCGGCAGCAAATCGAATCGCCGCCGGAATTTCGAACGCCCCCGGCACCGTAATCCGGTCATAGGTCGCCCCTGCCTTGTCAAAAACCTCGACGGCACCGCGTAACAATTCCCCGGTTATCTCCTGATAATAGGGCGCTTCAACGATCAATAAATTTACCGGTCCGGACATCTATTACGCTCTCACCGCTTTTACGCCGATTTCAAGACTGTCATCGAATTTGCGCTGTTCAACGATGTTCAGTCCGTAACCCTCGATCCCGACCACATGCTGTTCGGTATTTGACAGCAGGATCAGGTCGGTCACCCCGATATCAACCAGTATCTGGGCACCAATACCATAATTCCTGAGAAAGGTTTCCGACGACAGGTTGGTCTTGCCGGTCCGGCGGGCGATACTGTCGGTAATGATGGTTTTCGAGCTTTCCCGCAGATAGACCAGAATGCCGCAGCCCTGTTTGCCGATCTCTTCCATTGCCCGGTGGAGCTGACTGCGGCGTGCGCCTTTCGCGCTCAGCAGGTCATCAAACAGATTAAACGGATGCATCCGCACCAATACCGGCTTGCCTTTTTCAGGGTGCCCTTTTATCAGGGCGAAATGCTGGGTATTGTCATCCTTGACCTCATAGACACGCAGCCTGAATTCGCCGCCATATTCAGAATCAATAACCGTTTCCTCAATACAGCCGACCAGATTATCAACCTTGCGCCGATAGGCAATCAGGTCGGCAATAGTAGCAACCTTTAAATTATGTTTTCTGGCAAATAACGCAAGGTCCGGCAGGCGGGCCATGGTGCCGTCATCATTCATAATTTCACAGATGACCCCGGACGGATTAAGCCCGGCGAGACGGGCGATATCAACCGCGGCCTCGGTATGACCGGCCCGCACCAGCACCCCGCCGTCGCGGGCGATAATCGGAAAGACATGCCCCGGTGAAACAATATCATCGGCATTCTTGGTCGAATTAATCGCGACCGCAACCGTATGTGAGCGGTCAGCCGCCGAAATGCCGGTGGTGATGCCCTCCTTGGCCTCGATTGAAACGGTAAAAGCGGTATTATTACGCGCCCGGTTATTACGGCTCATCGGTGGCAGGCCGAGGATATCGGCCCGGTTCCTGTCCACCGCCAGACAAATCAGGCCGCGACCATATCTGGCCATAAAATTAACCGTCTCCGGGGTTGCCATCTGGGCCGGAATAATCAGGTCACCCTCATTTTCCCGGTCCTCATCATCGACCAGAATAAACATCCGGCCATTCTTGGCATCTTCCAGAACATCTTCAATCGGCGACAGGAAACTGTGAGGCATGATCATGGGACTTTTCTTAGTTAATTTCATTCATTCTGGCAACATAACGGGCCAGTATATCAACTTCAAGATTAACGCGTTCCCCGATTTCGGCGTGACAAAAGGTGGTTTTTTCCTGAGTATGGGGAATGACATTAATGCCGAAAACAGTATGCTGCGGCTGATCGCTGACCTCATTAACCGTCAGGGAGACACCGTTAACGGTTATGGACCCTTTCCCGGCAACATATCCCGCCAGATTAGCGGGGAGTTCAATCTGCATCCTGACGCTATCGCCCTCCGGGGTAACCGCGACGATCCGGCCAACGGCATCGACATGACCGGTGACGATATGACCGCCAAGCTCCTCACCTATTTTCAGGGCGCGTTCCAGATTGACCCGGCTGCCTTCCCGCCACCGGCCCAGATTGGTCCGCGACAGGGTTTCCGCCGACGCCTCGACCGCAAACCAGTCGTCGCCCTTGTCAACAACGGTCAGACACACCCCGGAACAGGCGATTGAGGCCCCAATATCAATGGTCGCGGTGTCATAGCCAGTCCTGAGCCTGATCCGGGTATCGCCCTTGTGATCAAGGCTGCTGACGGTGCCAACATCGGTAATAATTCCGGTAAACATCCTAGTATCCTGTTTCAAATTCCTGCCAGCTGTCTTTTCCGGCCTGCCCGCTTCTGACAAGGGAAAATTGCGGCATTTCAGCAAGCTCTGTCACACCGACAGACGGCAAGGCGGCCACACCATCACCGCCGATTATTCCCGGCGATCTGAACCAATAGAGACGGTCTACCAGACTTGCCCGGATCAGGGAAGCATTAACTTGGCCGCCGCCCTCAACCAACAGCCGGGTAATGCCCTTTTCGCTGAGCCGGGTCAGCATCGCCGCCAAATCCACCCGGCCATTATCATCTTTGCCACAGGAAATCACCGTTACCCCGGATTTTTCAAGACGATCGGACTTTTTTCCCCTGCCCGCTGTTGTTATCACCCAGGTCGGGATTTCCTGTGCAGTCGCAACCAGTATACTGGCTTCGGTAATTCTCAGATGGCTGTCAACCACGATTCGTAGCGGTGAGTGGCCCAAAAGTCCGGGCAGGCGGCAGTCAAGCGATGGGTCATCCGCAAGTACAGTGCCGATCCCGACCAGAATAGCATCATGGTTCGCCCGCAGCAGATGTCCCCGTCGGCGCGAAGCCGGTCCGGTAATCCATCGGCTGCGACCGGATGCACTGGCAATTCTACCGTCGAGAGAGGTGGCAATCTTAAGCGTCACCAGAGGTTTGTTTGCGGTGCAGCATTTGAAAAAACCCTGATTAAGCCGGTTGGCCTCATCCCGGCAAACTCCGGTTTCGACCTGAATACCGGCCTGTTCAAGCCGGGCAATGCCCCGCCCGGAAACCCGGT
>JAADGA010000095.1 GCA_013152615.1 Alphaproteobacteria bacterium | reverse complement strand
TATGATATTGTCCGTAAAATGCGCGCCTCGATTCTGGTGCTCGGGCCGCTGCTGGCGCGCGAGGGCGAAGCCATTGTCTCGCTGCCCGGCGGCTGTGCCATCGGCAACCGGCCAATTGACCTGCATCTGAAGGCTTTCGAGGATATCGGGGCGACAATTGAGCTGAAAGACGGCTATGTCCGCGCCACAGGCAGGCTCACCGGTGGCAGGGTTCTGTTCCCCACCGTATCGGTCGGGGCAACGGAAAATATTATCATGGCGGCCTGTCTTGCCGACGGCATCACCGTGGTTGAAAATGCGGCAAAAGAACCGGAAATCAGCGATCTTGCCCATTGTCTGATGGCGATGGGGGCAGAAATTAGCGGAATTGGGACCTCCTGCCTGAAAATTACCGGGGTGAAAGAGCTTCATGCCGCAGAATATAGCGTTATGCCCGACCGGATCGAGGCTGGCAGCTATGCGGTCGCCGCGGCGATGACCGGTGGGGAACTGGAGCTTATGGCCGATGATTTGCCGCGGGTCATGACCGGAACCCTTGAAATTTTGAAACAGGCCGGACTGGTATTTACCGGCAGCGAGCGGGGACTTGTCGCCCGTATCCGTCCGGGCGGAAAGATTATTGGAATCAATGCGGTAACCCGGCCCTATCCCGGCTTTCCCACCGATATGCAGGCCCAGTTGATGGCGATGATGACGCTATGCGACGGCGCATCGGTAATCACCGAGACCATTTTCGAAAACCGGTTCATGCATGTGCCGGAACTGTGCCGTATGGGGGCCGATATTACCGTTAATGGTGCCACCGCCACCATCCGCGGGATTGACAAACTGCTGGGGGCGCCGGTGATGGCCACCGATCTGCGGGCCTCGATGTCGCTGGTGCTGGCCGGACTGGCGGCTGAGGATATTACCGAGGTTAACCGCATTTATCATCTGGACCGGGGCTATGAACATCTGGTACAAAAGCTTGAGGCGTGCGGGGCAAAAATATCGCGCGAACCTGCAGTTGGCCATTAACAGCGGACCAGCCGCCAACAGTAGAGGAGAAATATTGAACCAGTTAAAGCTCAGGGCTGAAGATACCGAGGATATTATCATCCTGTCGGCCTATCTCCAGGACGCCATCACCATGATGGCGGATATCATCTATCAACCCAAGGCCCGGCGGTTTGTCATAATGTTAAGCCGGTATGTGTGGGAGAAATGCTGTCTGGAAAAAGATCAGACCGTGTTGGCCAGCGATATCTGTCAGATAGAATCCTGTTGCCGGGTGCGCACCGGGCTGCATTTTGACGATGTGGTAAAAATCAGCAGCCAGAATATCACGACCTCCCTGAAACACCAGCCGCTTGAGCTGTTATCAATTGAGGCCCATGAGACGGCGGATGATATGTTTCATGTTGATTTTGTCTTTTCCGGTCAGGGTGTTATTCGTCTTGAATGTGAGATAATCAGTGCCTATATGCAGGATGTCGGTCCGCCATGGGCGACAAAATGCCACCCTGAACATGAAATTTCCGATAGTCTTCAGGACGAAACATCCTGAAACATTAATTCCTGGCTAAAAACGCAACCTGGAAATCAATCCAGAGATACAGTTGCCAGTTGGGTCATAATTTAGTAAAACAAATCAATTTTGCAGAATTTCAGGAGTTAAGGTGTCTTCCCCAGAATCTGATAGAGAACCAAGGACAGAGCCCCTGATTATCGCCCTGCCCAAAGGGCGTATCCTGACCGAGGTTATGCCGATCATGCGTGCGGCGGGAATCATCCCGGAGCCGGATTTTGATAATCCCCAGTCGCGCAAGCTGACCTTCGATACCAATGATCCCCGGCTCAGGATCATCCGGGTCAGGAGTTTTGACGTTGCAACCTTTGTTGCCTTCGGTGCCGCCGACCTTGGGGTTGCCGGTAATGATGTGCTGCTGGAATTTGATTATCCGGAAATATATGCGCCGCTTGATCTTGATATCGGTCATTGTCACCTTTCGGTCGCCGAACCGGAATCCCTGAGCCGTGATGATGACCCGAGCCGCTGGAGCCATGTTCGGGTGGCGACAAAATATCCGAATCTGACCCGCAAGCATTTTGCCCGGCGCGGGGTTCAGGCCGAATGTATCAAGCTGAACGGCGCGATGGAACTCGCCCCCGGCCTCGGTCTGTGTCGGCGGATTGTCGATCTGGTAAGCTCTGGTGCAACCCTCAGGGCCAATGGTCTGGTCGAAGTCGAAAAGATTATCGATATTAGCGCCCGCCTCATCATCAACCGCACCGCCTTCAAAACCCGTAACGAGGAAATCACCCGGATATTGCAGCGTATCAGCATCCGGAATGATTTAAAGTGAGCAGTCATGGTTACAATATTAAGGCAGACAGCCGCCGGATTTAACCGGGATTTTGACAGATTTCTTGCCGCCCGGCGCGATAGTGACGCCGATGTGTCGACGGTGGTGCAGGCCATTCTGCAAGCAGTTCGGACCGAGGGCGACCCGGCGCTGTTTCGCTATACCCGCCGCTTTGACCGCTTTGAGCTGACGGCGGATAATATCCGGGTCAGCGACCGGGAACGGCAGGATGCCAAAAACCAGTGTTCGGCCGAGGTCATGGCGGCGCTGAAACTTGCGGCCACGCGCATTGACAGCTTTCACCGGCGGCATATGCCGCAGGATGACAGCTATACCGATGACAGCGGGGTGACCCTCGGGGTGCGCTGGACCGCGGTTGCTACTGCGGGTATCTATATCCCGGGGGGCACGGCGAGCTATCCCTCCTCGGTGTTGATGAATGCCATTCCGGCCCGCTGCGCCGGGGTTGAGCGTATTGTCATGGTGGTGCCGACCCCGGATAATAATATCAATCCGCTGGTGCTGGCGGCAGCGGAGCTTGCGGGTGTCAGCGAAATATACCGGGTTGGCGGCGCACAGGCAATCGCGGCGCTGGCCTATGGCACCCGGTCAATTGCCCCGGTTGATGTTATTACCGGCCCGGGCAATGCCTATGTCGCGGCGGCAAAGCGGCAGGTTTTCGGTACTGTCGGCATTGATATGATTGCCGGGCCATCCGAAATCCTGATTGTTGCCGACAACCGCAATGATCCGCGGCTGATCGCCATGGACCTGCTGTCACAGGCCGAGCATGACGAGGCTGCCCAGGCCATTCTGATCACCGATGATGCGGATTTCGCCACCGCCACCTGTGACATGGTGGCGCAACATCTGACCACGCTGCCACGGGCGGAGATCGCGGGCAAAAGCTGGAATAATCACGGGGCGGTTATTGTGGTTGACAGTTTTGATCACGCCTTCCCGCTGATCAACCGGCTGGCCCCGGAACATCTGGAGCTGGCGGTCGATAATCCGCACCGGCTCATCAAAGACATTAAAAATGCCGGATCAATATTTCTTGGCCGCCTGACGCCCGAAGCTGTCGGCGATTATGTCGCCGGTCCCAATCATGTGCTGCCGACGGCCCGCAGTGCGCGTTTTTCATCCGGTTTGAATGTTCTTCACTATATGAAAAGGAATAGCCTGATAGAATGTTCCCGCGATGGTCTCGGGCGAATCGGTCCTGCGGCCATGATTCTTGCTCAGGAAGAAGGCCTGCAGGCCCATGCGCACTCAATTGGCCTCAGATTGCAGGACATGAAACAGGACGGCTAACATGGATCCGAGGATCTGTCATATCACGCTTGACGAAAAAACCATCATCCGCCGCAACGCGGACATTGATCATGAACGCCGGGTTGCTATTTTTGACCTGCTGGAAGAAAATATTTATCAGCCCCTCGGCGCGTTACCCGGCGATTATAGCGGCCCCTACCGCCTTGTTCTCAGGATGGAGGACAACCGTCTGGCGATGGATTTATATTCGGAAGATGATACCGGTCTTACCGCGAAGCTGGCGGTAATCCGGTTGCCGCTGACCGCGTTACGCCGGATAATCAGGGAATATTTCCAAATCTGCGACAGCTATTTTTCCGCGATCAAGGATGCAAGCCCCCGGCAGATTGAGACCATAGACATGGCCCGGCGCGGAATCCATGATGAAGGCTCCGGCATCTTGCAGGAAAGACTGGCCGGGAAAGTAAAAATAGATTTCCCGACATCACGTCGCCTGTTCACCCTGATATGTGTATTGCAGATCAGGTGACGGCATAAATGGCGCATGTTATCCCGATCCACCAGCATGATGACGGTCTTGCCGTTAGCGCCGAAATGCCGCACAGTGTCCTGTTTATGTGCAATTTTAACGCGGTACGCTCCCCAATGGCGGCGGCCCTGACCAAATTCTACTGTGGCCACCGGATATATGTGGAAAGTGTCGGTATCCGCACCGGAGACGGCAGGGTTAATCCCTTTGCCGTCGCGGTAATGGAGGAGAGCGGGCTGGATATTTCCCGCCATAGCCCGAAAAAATTTGTCGACCTGATGGACAGCTCCTTTGACCTTGTGGTGACGTTGAGCCCGGAAGCACAGCATAAAGCCATCGACCTTACCCGTACGCTTGATTGCCGGGTGGAATATTGGCCAACCCTTGATCCGACCGCAGTTAGCGGCAACCGCGATAATATTATTGCCGCCTTTCGCCAGACCCGTGACATGCTTGCCAAAGAAATTAAAAAACGCTTCGATGTGGCATATTTCCCGACCGTATGAATCTTATCATGATAAAAGCCAAGAAAATACTTGAAAAATCTGTGATCTGAGGTATTTATCTGCCAATGAGTTTTAATGAGGAGCCATGATGGCCAAGGAAGAACTGCTGGAAATGCGTGGCACAGTGACCGAGCTGTTACCGAATGCCATGTTCCGGGTGAAACTTGAAAATGACCACGAAATTCTTGGTCATACCGCCGGTAAAATGCGTAAAAACCGTATCCGGGTGCTGGTAGGGGATGATGTCCTGGTTGAGATGACCCCCTATGACCTGTCAAAGGGCCGGATCACCTATCGCTTTAAATAATTTTTTTGCCACAATGATTCCGGCTTTCCATAGCGCGTTCGGATCGGCTATCCTACAGTCATGACATTTTCAAAGACACAAAAAACCACTGGGGCACCGGGGCTGATACTGGCCTCTGCTTCGCCGCGCCGCCGGGAACTGTTGGCGCAGATTGGTCTGGTTCCGGATCATATTATTGCTGCCGATATTGACGAAAGCCCGCGGCCAAAGGAATCGCCGCGCCATATGGTTCAGAGACTCGCAATGGAAAAAGCGGCCTTTGTTTCCCAAAGCCATCCGGATTATTTTGTCCTTGCCGCCGATACCATTGTTACCGTGGGGCGGCGGATATTGGCCAAACCCGCAAGCCGGGAGCAGGCCCGCAGCCACCTGACCCTGCTGTCAGGACGGCGTCACCGGGTCTATAGCGGTATTGCCCTGATTACGCCGACGGGTCGGGCCCTCTCCCGGGTGGTTGCGACCGCGGTGATCTTCAAGCGCCTGTCCGCGTCCGACCTTGACCATTATCTTGCTGGTGATGAATGGCAGGGCAAGGCCGGAGCCTATGCCATACAGGGCCGGGCAGGGCGCTTTGTCAAGAGCGTTAACGGCTCCTGTAGTAACGTCATTGGTCTGCCCCTGTTCGAGAGCGCCAATATGTTGCAAGGCAGTGGCTATGTCTTCTGAAATACTGATCAATTCGGCTATCGGCGAAACCCGCTTTGCCCTGCTGGAACAAGGCAAGGCGGTCGAAATCCGGCTGTTCCGTGACCATGACCCAAGCCTCGTCGGGGCAGTTTATCACGGGCGCATTACCTCGTTAAGCAAGGCATTTCAGGCGGCGTTTATCGATCTTGGCACGGGGGTAACCGGGTTTTTGCCGCTGAGTACGCTGCCCAAACGACCGGGCCGAAAACCACAAGACCTGACCACCCTGCTTCATGAAGGCCAGAAGATAATCGTTCAGGTCAGTGCCGATGCCGTCGGCGATAAACTGACAAAACTTACCGGCCGCATTGAAATCACCACCCCGGCGCTGATACTGCATCCGTTCCGTGACGGTGCCTTTGTCTCAAGCCGGATCAAGGACCCGGTCCGCCGCCAGCAATTAAAGCAATTCGCGGCCGAGCTTGATAGCCATGGCTATGGCTTTACCCTGAAACCGCAAGCCGCCGCACTTGGTAATGAGGAAATCCGCCGGGCGGTTGATCATCTGGTCCGGCACTGGACACGGGTCAGCGAAAACCGGGCAAAAAATAAAGTTCCCTTTCTGCTGTCGCAAGGCCCGGACAGCCTGTTACAGATATTGCGGGACTATGGCGACCGTCAGCTGGATAATATTGTCTTTG
>JAADGA010000094.1 GCA_013152615.1 Alphaproteobacteria bacterium | reverse complement strand
CGCGCGCCCGGAGCTTTAGCGTAGGTGGGGGAGCGAGGCGACGAGCGGGGGAGTATCCCCCATCTCTTAAAAAAATCACCGGGAACCCCCATCTCTTAAAAAAACCCCTATTCAGGCCAGCTTGGCAATTTTTCGCAGGATGCCGAGCTGGTTACCCACGGCGATAAATTTTTCCAGCATAAAGTCAATCTGCTCAAAGCTGTGGGCGGCGGACAGGCTGCACCGCATCAGGTTCAGCCGGTTCGGGGTCGCCGGTGGCAGCGCCAGATTGACATAGACGCCTTCTCTTATCATCCCGCCCCAGAAAGCAATAGCCATATCCTGATCATCAACAATAATGGCGGCAATCGGGCTTTCGCCGGTGGTGCCCATGTTAAACCCGGCGTGGTCAAGCCCTGTGTTCAGTTTGAGGGAATTATTTAGCAGCTTGCGGCGAAGGTTGCTGTTGCTGATCAGTTCCAGTGCCTTGGTCGCGGAGGCAACGACAGAGGGCGGCAGCGATGCGGTAAATATATAGGGTCGGCAGACCAGACGCAGCGCCTCGAATTTCGGATGGTTGGAGACACAATAGCCGCCGATGGTGCCAATACTTTTACTGAAGGTGCCGACGATAAAATCCACCTGATCCTCGACCCCCTGTGCCTGGGTTGCGCCGCGCCCGCTTTCGCCAAAAACGCCAACGGAATGGGCTTCGTCCACCAGAATGCAGGCGTTATGGCCTCTGGATATTCTGGTAAGCTCCTTCAGCGGTGCCTGATCGCCCAGCATGCTGTAGACCCCTTCAAGCACGACCAGTATTCCGGCCTCGGGATCACTTTTACGGATCCGGGTCAGCCGTCGGTCAAGATTTTCAGGATCATTATGTTTGAACCGGACAGTGGTGGCATTGCCCATGGCGCAACCGTCATAAATGCTGGCATGACTGTCGGCGTCAATCACCACATAATCCCGTGAGCCGACAAGTGTCGAGATAACGCCAAGGTTGGCCTGATAACCGGTGGAAAAAACAATGGCGTGGCGGACGTCATAAAATTTCTTCAGGGTTTCTTCCAACTGTTTATGGCTGTTGTAGGTGCCGTTAAGAACCCGTGATCCGGTGGTTCCGGTACCTTCGTGATTCAGCGCCTCTTGTGCGGCGGCCAGACATTCGGGATTAAAGGTCATACCCAGATAATTATTGGTCCCGGCCAGAATGGTTTCGCGGCCATTGATGATGGCGGTCGTCGGCGAGAGGATTTTTTCCATGCTGACAGTAAAGGGATTGGCCTCACCGGCGGGCAGATTGTTATAATCGCGCAGGATCGGGTCAAATTTTTTAAAAAGATCAATAGTCATTTTTTACTCATTAATTTATCTACGGCTAAGGTGAATTGGCCCACTGTTTCCAGATCGGGAAGTATGCTGAGGGGAATGGTAATATCAAATTCATCCTCAACTTCCGATAACAGATCCATCACGGTCAGGGAATCAAGTTCCAGATCACTGCTGAATATGGTGTCCCGGGTTACCGGAATATTTTCCTTGTTAAAATGTTCGAGCAGCAGGCAAATTCGCTCAAAGATTTCATCAACAGACTGGGGTACATTCTGGGTCATATATTGTTCCATTTGATATAATTCCGGAAATCCGGTCCCCGATGTGGGCAGAATTTACAGTAAATTATTTTTTTTATACCATTGCAGGGTTTTCCCAAACCCCTGTTTCATATCCGTTTCTGGTTTCCATGCTGTTATTCTCATAACATGCGGTCCGCGACATATCCAGTCCGGGTGACATAATTCATTAACTTTTTCCGGTGTTAGCATGGGAGTATAGCCGAAAAATGTTGAAAATAAGACATTTAAACCGGCTAGTGTCTTCAGCGCAGGCCGGGGCATGATAAAGTGCAGCGGTGTTATATTGAGGATGTTTGCGGCAATCTGATACATTTCCCGATGGGAATAGCCGTTTTCCCGGCCATCATCGACATCAAGAATTTTACCGAAACAGGTCTGGTTCTGACATACCGCAATTATCGCCCGCGCCAGATCGGGGGCATAAATCCACGATACCCGGTTGTCTGGCCTTGCCGGGATCAGGGCCAGTCGCCAGGTGATGCTTTTGAATATTTTAAGAATTTCCATATCCTCCGGGCCGTATATTGCCGGTGGCCGCAGGATGGTCCAGGGTAAATCAGCCGAATATTTTATCAGATTTTCCTCTCCCTGCCGCTTGCTTTGGGCATAAGAGGATAACTGCTCTTCGCGTGCGGCAAGGGACGACAACAGGATAAAATGGGGTCTGGCCGATGAATTCCGGATAACCTCCAGCACGGTTTTTACCCCGTGGCTGTTAACCTGATAAAATTCCGGCGGGGTTTTTGCCTTGATCAGGCCGGCCAGATGAATAAAAACATCGGCATTTTCAGCCAGACTGGCCAGTGCCGGGCGATTTTCAAGATCGCCCGCAATCCAGGTTATATTGGATGATGGTGGCATCGGGCGACGGGTTAATGCCCTGACCTGAAAGCCGTGGGCAACAAGTGCTCTGACCAGATGCTTCCCAACGAATCCGGTGGCTCCGGTGACGGCTATTATTTTTGTCATAACGGCAGTGGTTATCCTTGCATGGCAGGGATATTACCGTCCCGGACAGGGCGCGTCAACGCTCTGCTGCTAAACTGTCAGGATACCTTCAAGATATTGTTTTTTCGCCTTGACCCGGCTTAGTTTGCCGGATGACGTGCGGGGCAGCGAGCGCGGCGGAATCAGCGCAACGACCGGAGAAATCCCGATCATCGAATGAACGGTGTTCTTGATATTATTTTTCAGCGCCGTTCTTTCTGCGGCATCCCGGGTCCGGCACTGCACCAGAATAGCCGGGATTTCCTCGTTATTCTCCCCGGAAATGGAGACCGCAGCGGTATCCCCGGAGCGTAATTCCTCCAGCTGTTCAACCGCCCACTCAATATCCTGGGGCCAGTGATTTTTACCATTGATAATGATCAGGTCTTTAATCCGGCCAATGATATAGAGCGATCCCTCTTTCATATATCCCATGTCGCCGGTATCAAGCCATTTATCGTCGGACAGACATTTGGCGGTGGCCTCCGGGTCCTGAAAATATCCGCTCATGACACTCGGGCCTTTGACGCAAACCCGGCCAATCTGATATTCGCCGAGGTCGTTATTATCCTTGTCGCGGATTTCCAGTTCGAATTCAGTGGTGGGGATCCCGCAATTGACAACGCTGCGGTAACTGGTTCCATTCCCGTTTGTCTTGAATTTTTTCAGGATTTTTTCTTCACCGGTCAGGACTTTTTCACTGATCAGATCGACCTCGAATCCGGTATTCTGGCGGGCGAAGCTGACCGCGAGGGTACATTCCGCCAGACCATAGCCCGGCAGGAAGGTGGTATCCTTAAAGCCGACATCCCTGAATTTGTCCTGAAATTTTGTCAGAACATCAGCCCGGATCATATCGCCGCCAATGCCGGCCACGCGCCAGCTCGACAGGTCCAGACCGGCAATCTTGTTCGGACTGGCGCGACGGGCGCAGATGTCATAGCCGAATGTCGGGCTGCCGGACAGGGTGCCTTTGTTGCGGGAAATAAGTTTTAACCATTGCAGCGGCCTGCGGGCAAAAGATTCAGTCGCCAGATAATCAACCGTGATCTGATTGGCGATTGGCGACAGCAGGGTGCCGACCAGCCCCATATCATGATAGAACGGCAACCATGATACCACCCGGTCATCATCGGTAAGTTTCATGCCCTCGCCACCGATCGCGGCACAGTTTGACAGCAGGGACTTGTGGGTTACCGCAACCCCGTGAGGAAAACGGGTGCTGCCGGATGAATATTGCAGATAGGCCAAATCCTCGGAATGGGCTTCGGGCAGGGTAATTTTATTGATTTCTTTCGCTGACGCCTGAGCCTCGAATGTGGCCGAGGTGCCGACAAATTTCATTTTTAGCCCCGATGTTGCCTCATCCAGCAGCGGCAGCATATAGGAGGCGGAAATGGCAACCGAAGCGCCGCAACTCTTCATTTGCTGATTAAGCTGTTTAGTATAGCCTTCCCGGCCACCGAAAGAGGTCGGCAGCGGCAGCGGCACCGGTAACAGTCCGGCATATTGGCAGCCAATAAAATAGCAGACAAATTCGTCACTGGTTTCCGCAATCAGAGCGACGCGTGAGCCTCTCTCAATGCCGAAATGGATGAAGCGGCCCCCGATCTCCCGTGCCTTGGTCTTGATTTCGGCAAAGGTGATTGATGATTCGAGCTCGCCGCGAGGGGAATAAAAATTGAGACCCCGAATACCTCTGGCCGCATATTCAACCGCTTCCAGCAGCGTGCCAAAATCTGACATTCTGCGCGGAAGGGTCGGGTCTAGTGTAGGAATTGGTTCATGCATGTATATTCAATGTCACTTGTATTTTCCGTGGATACATCCACCACCTTGATTGAAAGCCATAACGTTCGCGTGCTTCCCTGCTCTGTTTATGTCACCTTCGATACATTTTGTCGCCTGGTATCGCAAGGGTTTATTTTAATGTTGTCCTATTTTATAGCCTGTCGGGTGACTTTCCAACCTATTTCTTGAATGTCAACCGGTTCCGGGGCGAAAATTAATGTTTATTGAGACGATAACTTTTTTCTTTCTGCCAGATAAATCCCGAGAAATATGAATAAAACCGAGATAACATAGCTCGCTTTGAGCGGTTCATTCAACCAGATATACCCGGCCCCCATGCCAACAAGCGGGATCAGATAGGTGTTGTAGGAAACAAAAGTCGCCCCGGCGAGATGGGTCAGATGAAACAGGAGCAGCGAGGCTATTCCGGTCGAAAATATTCCCAGAACCAGTATCGAATATATCGCTGGCATCGTCGGGGAGGACGTCCATGGCTGGTCAAATATTATGGCGAGGGGAACGGTGAACAGGGTTGCCGAGATCAGCATGGCCGAGGCGGTGCTGAGCGGGTTCTTGTTGTCAAGCTTTTTGATCAGCACTCCGGCCAGAGCATAGAAGAATGATGAGCCCAGCAATCCGAACAAGGCCAGATAGGTCCGCAGTGAGCTGTCAATCCCGGTTGCGGCCCCATAAAAAAGACTGCCGACGCCGATAATCCCGAAAATGACCCCAATAAGCTTATTGGCGCTGAATTTTTCATCATGGGTCATATAGTGGGCCAGCAGAATGGTGAATAGCGGCAGCAGGGACATGAGAATGGCGGCGAGGGCGCTCTGGACATATTGCATACTCCAGTTCACCAGTAAAAAGGGAATCACGGTGCCGGTCAAGCCGATAATTGTACAGTAAAACCATTCGGACGCGGTCCGCGGCAGGCTCGCCCCCATTTTCAGGGTGATCGTGGTTATAACAATTGCCCCGATGGCAATCCGGCTGGCGGCAATAGTCAGCGGCGGGACACTCCCAAGGGAAATTTTAACAAACATAAAAGCCCCGCCCCAGAAAATGGCAAGCAGCAGCAGGTAAATAAAATGGCTGGGGGCTCTATGATCAATCATCGGAGTTTGCTATTATTTCTTTCATGGTCAGGGAAAAATTGAAAAATTTAACGCGGGATTATCTGTTACGGGCAACCTATAGTCACCTGCAAAAATTTGCAACCACAGAAAAAAATCTGCGGGCGGTTCTTGATCGCAAGGCCCGGCGGCGGTTACCGGCTGAGGCGGGGGATGAGTTATATGCCGAAGCAAAAAAATGGATTGATGATATTGTACAAAAGGCGGTGGAGCAGAATCTGGTTGATGATTATCAATTTGCCTTGTCCCGGGCAAGGTCACTGGTCCAAAGGGGTAATTCGGCGCAGAAAATTATCCAGAAATTACTGGCTCTGGTGGTCGGGACTGATATGGTGACAGCGGTCATGGAGCAACTGGCGGCACAGTATCCTGATATGGATTATCGCGCCGCAGTCAACTATGCCCGCAGGAGAAGATTTGGTGCCTTCGGCAGCGATCAGGGCAGTGATAATGTTACGGAAAAACAGCGGGCCAGCATGTGCCGGGCTGGGTTCTCCTATAGTGTCGCCAGCCGGGTTCTGGAAATGTCCGGTGAGGAGCTGGAAAACATAGTGTATCGGAAGGATTAATATGAGGCCGGACGCGACAGCAAACGGGCCAGCGGGAAAAAATTATTTTGATCATGCCCGGGAAATAGATGCCCAGACCGGATTTGAGATCCTCGACAGTTTTGAGAAATTCAGGCAGCGGGACGATGTTTTCTGCCGGGCATTGTGGGATGACGGTGTTGCCAGCCTGAAAGTGATGGATTTTTACAAGGGCTAT
>JAADGA010000093.1 GCA_013152615.1 Alphaproteobacteria bacterium | reverse complement strand
GTAATAGGAGAGCGGTTTTAATATTGATTCACCAACGGCTTTCAGACCGGCGAAATGAATGACCGCATCAAACTGACGGCGGGCAAAAACCTGTGCCAGCGTCGCCCGGTCCACGATATCAACCTTATGGAAGGCAAGGCTGTTCCGGCCGGTGATATTTTTTACCCGCCCTAGCGGCACCTCGCATGAGTTGCTCAGATTATCAACCACCGTTACCCGGTGGCCGACCTGAAGCAATTCCAGCACCGTGTGACTGCCGATATAGCCCGCCCCGCCTGTAACCAGTATTTCCATCTCTGTTCCGCTGTCCTTTACTGATCTTTGTAACGGACAAGTTTTACCGATATGTTAATAAAGGACAAGGAACTATGTTGTCTTGCCGTATATCGCCGCGCCGATAGCCCCGCAATATTGGGCGTTTGGTGCCAGTATGGTCTCCATTTCAGGATTAATTTCGGTCAGTTTTTCGGTGAACATTTCGACCAGTTTTGGGTGGAAGGTCAGCACACCACCGGAGAATATAACGATATCCGTGGTGATCGCGGTCATCTCCATCACTCTTTTCACCACCGAGCTATAGAGGGCATAGATGATATTCTCGACCCGTTCGCCGTTCATCAACACCTTGATCACTTCCTGACCGGAAAAGACCGTGCAAAAGCTGTTAAGCGATAATTTCTTATCATTATTGCGGGCGAGGGCGGTCATATCGGCCAGAGAGACTTCGAGTCTGTGGCCGAGTTCCTCGATATAGGCTCCGGTGCCGGCGGCACATTTGCGGTTGATAATGAATTGATCGACCTTGCTGTGATCAATAGCGATAATCTTGGAATCCTGACCGCCAATATCAATGATGCTGTAGGCTTTCTTCAGATCAAGCTGCTGTTCTACACCGATAAAATGGGCCTTGATTTCGGTCAGGGCATCGTCGGCAAAAGAAACATATTTGCGGCCATAACCGGTGGCGACAATCTTGTGTCCGGGCTTGATAACATCACTGCCGATCGCTTCAAACGGCGACAGGTCACCGTCTTCACCCGCCAGCGCGTGATGGACATGATCCCGAAGCGGAAACAGGGTTTTCTGTTTGCGTTTAAGCAACAGCTTACCGGCAGGGTCAAGGGCGACAACCTTGATTTCCGAACTGCCGCAATCCACCCCCCAGAAAATTCTGTTGCTGTTGTCCGTCATCAGATGGTCTCCAGAAAGGCTTCAATCAGGGTGGTGGACTGTTCATCAGAAAAGCACCTGAGATCACAAAGATCGCCGTCAATGATGATCGTCGGAATACCTCGTTCCTTTAGTTTGCGCGGCAGGTTGTAATGGGCGTTGCTGTTATTCGGACAGGTGCGGGCCGCCATAAAGACCACGCCGTCAATATGGAAATCCCTGACCATATCGGCGATATAATTTTCCTTGAAGCCATCATTGCGATTGATAAAAATCTTGATATAGGCCCGGGCCATGCTTGCCAGCGGGTCCTCCGGGTCAAAATCCGAAAAAACCCAGCTGTTGCAATAGGTCGAGGCGACAACACAGGCATCATTCTCGTCAAAAATATTGGACAGACTGCGCAACCGCCCCCAGACCGGCATGCCGTCCCAGTAAATACGTTTATTTTCCTTTTTAACGGCGGCGTGATTTTCAGCGACTTTCTGCTTTAGCTCCGCCAGCAGGTTTTTGTAATAATCGACGGCGATCTGTGTGCCGCGCAGCACCACAATCGGGCCCATATAAATGGTGCCGTCAAAGAAAGTCAGCGGGCTTGGCCGTACTTTCGCCATATCCAGCACCTCTGACCACAGGGTGGTTGCTTCGAGGGACAGGGCGACGGTTTGCTTCAACTTTTCAGGATCAAGGGGATGACCAATGATCGGCTCGAGAAAGGTGATCAATTCCTCGAACTGCCGGGTGACATCATCAATATATTGCTGGCGGATGTCGGGGATATTGGTTGGTGGATGGATGCCGAATATCGGGGTGTCAAATTCTTTGGCATAATATTCGAACCAGTGCATGACATCCTTGCATTGGTTGGTGTTATAAACCAGAATATCGGGCCGGGGGACCTCGGTGATGCCAAAGGCCTTGGTCAGCGGGGTAATCCCCTTCATATAAGCGCCGACATCAGAGGTCAGGTAGCTGCATATCTCCGGTGAATAGCCGTTGGCGTTGGCCACCGGTATCGTGTCGCTGCTGACCCGGGTCGCGCCGAGCATCGCCCCGTGATTTTCCGGGAAATAGACCTCAAAGCCCATCGCACGCAGGATTTCCGCCGGGCCGACCGAGGTACACCACGCGACCTTGCGTTCCGGGTCCTTTGCCGCCGCATCAAGGTTGAGAAAATAGTCTTTCATCACATTAGTCATGTCTTGCTCTCCTTCATGATGCGGTCAACGCCGCGCCGGATAAACACCGCTATCATATCCTTGCGGTAGCCCCGCGGGAAAAAATCCTGCTGATAGGTCACGGCAAAGCCCATCGCCTCGGCGCAGATGGCGGCTATCATATTATCGAAGCTGTCATAGTCAGCGGTATCGGCCTGAAAAACCCCGGGCCTTGGGTTAAGACCGGTCAGGGCAACGCTTACCCCGTTGTCGCTCAGCCTGACCGCAACGCCGAGCGAGGGAAAGTCAAGCGCATTCCGGATCGCGAGCTTCTGATAATCCATCCGGCATTTGTCGGGAATTTCAATGTCAATAGCGGTGATCACTTCGCCGCTGTTAATATTTTTATTATCAATGCCATCATTCAGATAGAGTTCCGCAAGCTTTATTTTGCGCGGTCCGGCTGCTCCGGTGATGGTTATTTTGGCATCCAGCAATAACAGTACCGGTGCGGTGTCGGAGACAAAGCGGGCCTGACAGAGAATCTCATCGCCGCGCTTCGCACTTTTAACCAGATGGCAGACGTCACCGCCGGCTTTAAAACACGGGCTGTGGCTTTCGCGGTTGATTGGGCTCTGATTGATATAGCTACAGCGGTTATCAACCATGATATTGCCGCCAATGGTGGCGCGGTTACGGATTTGCGGGCTGGCGACTTTCCGGGCGGCATCGCCGAGGGTCGGTAAATATTGGCTGATAAGATCGCTGTCTGCGACCTCACTGAGGGTTGACAGTGCGCCAATGGTAATGTGATGCGCGTGTTTTTCAATTCCGGTCAATTCAGTCAGGCCGTTCAGGCTGATCAGGCTGTCAAGGTTAAGAAGTCGGGTTTTCAGCTTGGGAATGAGGTCGGTTCCGCCGGCGGAAAAAGCAAAGCTGCGGTCTTTTTGCTGATATTCTGTCACCAGTGCGCTCAACTGATCAAGGGTCGCGGGCCGGACATAGTCAAAATTTTCTGGAAGACTGCTCATCGCTTTGCCTCCTTTTTCTTTTTTCTGGTCTTCTTTTCTCTGGTTTTCTTTTTTCTGGCAAGGGCCGACAGCACCCGGTCAGGACGCATCGGCAATTGGGTGAGCCGAATCCCGACCGCATCATAGACCGCATTGGCAATCGCCGGAATGACCGGGGCGAGGATGCCTTCACCGGCTTCCTTGGCGCCAAACGGGCCTTCGCTGTCATCGCTGTAGGTCGGGACGATATCGACCACGGGCTGCTCGAATGCTGACGGGATTTTATACTCAAGGAAGGACGGGTTTTGCGTCGCGCCGTTGTCATAGACCATTTCTTCCATCAACGCCTGACCGAGGCCCATATGGATACAGCCTTCGATCTGGCCATTGACCGCCAGCGGATTGAGCGGAAAACCGCAGTCATGGGCGCAGGTCGCCTTGTCAACCTTGATAAAGCCGGTCTCGGGGTCGACGGTGACCTCGACGATAAAGGCGGTGAAGCTGTAGCTCGGGCTGAGGCCCGCTCCGGCACCCTTGAATTTACCGCCCATTTTCGGTGCGCGGTAAGTGCCGCTGGTCTGTAGAATACCCTGAAATTCCAGCGCCTTTTCGATCGCTTCGAGCCAGGTAACGCTGGCATTATGACGTTCGGAGCGGATCAGACCGTCTTCGAAGATAAAGCCATCGGCATAGTCCGGGTTCGGCCCGAGGAAACCCTGATCGAAATCAGGCTTGCGTCCACCCTGACGGAAATAATCTTCCGGCTTGTCCGGCTTGTCATATTCCGGTGGTGTCATGTCGAGCAATTCACACGCCGCCTCGACCAAAAGCCTGCGCATGCGGATGGCGGCATTGCGGCTGGCATTACCGGCCATGAAGGTCACGCGTGAGCTGTAACTGCCAAGGTCAACCGGCGTTATTCGGGTGTCGGCACTGATGACCTTGACATTATCCATTGGCTGGCCCAGTACCTCGGCGGCCATCTGGGCGAGCATGGTGTCGCTGCCTTGACCAATATCGGAGGCTCCGGAATAAACCGTGACCCCGCCGTCATGGTCAAGGGTGATCCTGACGGTTGACGCCGGTAATTTATTCCAGTGGATCGGCAGCGCACTGCCGGAAATGAAAAAGCCACAGGCAACACCGATGCCTTTACCAAAAGGCAGTTTGCCGTATTTCCGCTGCCAGTCGGTGCGTTTCATGGCTTCCCTCAGGCCGTTCTGCAGCCCGACCGAGGTCACGCGGAATTCATTGGTGGTCAGGGTGTTTTCCTTGAGAATAAAGCGTAATCTGGTTTCGGCCGGATCAAGGTCGCATTCCGCGCACGCCATATCGAGCAGTACCTCGCTGGCAAAACGCGGATTGACGCCGCCGTGACCACGCATCGCGCCGCACATCGGTTTGTTGGTATAGAGGCGATTGACGTGAAAGCGAAAATTTGGCACCTTGTACGGCCCCTGCAGCAACACGCCGTTATAATAGGTGGTGACGATGCCAAAGCTGCCATACGCGCCGCCGTCGATCAGGGTATCAAGAGTGAGGGCGGTGATGCCCTTTTCCTTGCAGAAGCCGAGCTTCATCGTCAGATCGGTCTGATGGCGGCCATGATGGCTGAAGAAAACGTCTTCGCGGCTGAATTTCAGTTTTACATTACGGCCGAGATCAAGGGCAAAGCGGGCGGCAATCATTTCATGGGGGAAGGGGTCGCTCTTGCCGCCGAAGCCACCACCAAGATGCGGCTTGATGATGCGGATGCGATGCTCGGGGATCTCCAGCACTTCCGCCATCGCCATATGGAGGTAATGCGGCACCTGGGTTGCCGAATAAACCGTGATATTACCGCGATTGTCAATTTCGACCTGGGTGGCGTGGGGTTCGGTAAAAGCGTGATTGATCGAGGCAAAGCGGAAGCGCTTCTCAACCACAACATCAGCCTGCTCAAAGCCCTGATCAATATCACCAAATTCCTGTAATACTTTTTTATGCAGGTTATTTTCCCGGCCAAGTTCCGGATGCAGCGGATGGTCGGTTGCTTTGAGCGCACGGCGGCTGTCAAACACCCCGTCGGTCAGCTGATAGTCGACTTTGATCAGCTCCACGGCTTTATCCGCGATCTCCGCAGTTTCGGCTGCGACTGCGGCCACAGGTTCGCCTTCGTAACGGACCACAGTGCGGGCAAGGGCCGGTTCATCCTTGCTGATGGTCAAGACGCCAAAGGTGTTTTTAAAGTCAGCTCCGGTCAGCACCCCGCGAACGCCGGGGAGGGCGAGTGCGGCGGTAATATCCACAGATAAAATATTGGCACTCGGGTGTGGTGAGCGCAGAATTTTAATCGTCAGCGGGTTATGCAGCCTGATATCATCGGTATAAAGCGCCTGTCCCATCACTTTCGCCCGTGAATCAATCAGCGGCGTTGGTTTGCCGATAATTTTATAGCCGTTATCCGCTGCTTTATCCATGACTGGCCTCTTTCATTTTGCGGGCGGCACTGTGGACCGCCCTCTCGATGCTGTTATAGCCGGTACAGCGGCAGAGGGTGGCGGATATGCATTCCTTGACCTCATTTTCCGTCGGGCTGTCATTATTGTCCAGCAGGTGAACCCCGTTGATCACCATCGCCGGGGTGCAATAGCCGCATTGTACCGCCCCTTCCTCAACCATCGCCTCCTGCAATGGATGCAGAATATTGCCGTCGGCAATGCCTTCGATGGTGGTAATTTTGCAGCCTTCGGCTTCAATCGCGAGCATGATGCAGGACAGCATCGGTTTGCCGTCAATCATGACACTGCAACAGCCGCATTCGCCGCTGTCACAGCCATTCTTGGTGCCGGTAAGGTTTAATTCATCGCGCAGATACTCGAGCAGGGTCATATTGGGCGTTATCGCCCTGCTATGCTCCAGTCCGTTTATGGTGAGGGTGACAAGCTTCATAGCGATAACAATCCACAGCTTTTGCCGCCGTCAACATGCAG
>JAADGA010000092.1 GCA_013152615.1 Alphaproteobacteria bacterium | reverse complement strand
GATCCCGGCAGTTGAAAACCTCGGCCGCCATATTAATGATCCGGGCCCACTCATTCGGGTCAATCATTTCATTGGGATCATAGAGCCAGGTTTCGGGAAAATCAGCCCGTTTGGCAAATTGTCCCGGGTGTTCTCCCAAATCAATCAAGGCACCGGTCAACCCCGTTAACATATTTTTTATCAGCATGACCAATCCCGACTCCTGATAATTCGTGACGCAATATGTCAATTTATCATTTTGACTCTGCTTTATCAATAGTTGAAATTTTCTAGACCGATGGAGAGAGAAATGTCATCAACCGCCTCAGAAATTATTGTTTATGGTGCCAGTGGTTACACCGGCAAACTGATAGCCGAATCACTCGGCAGGCGGAATATTCCTTTTACCGCTGCTGGCAGAAATGCTGAACGCATCTCAAAGGCAATGGCACTAGCCTCCGAACGTCTGGGACGGGCAATCGACCATGAGGTCGCCGAAGTTCCGCATGACGCAGCGTCCCTGACGTCTCTTTTTAACGGTGCCAGAATTGTGGTAAATGTTACCGGCCCTTTTGCCCGGATTGGCGAAACGGTGGTAAAGGCCGCGCTTGAGGCCAACTGTAATTATCTCGACACAACCGGTGAGCAGGACTTTATATTCGATATGGAGAAGAAATACTCGGACGCCTTCCGTGCCCGGGGGCTTTTACAGTCGCAGGCCTGTGCCTATATGTGGACTTTCGGCGCGATGGCGGCCGAACTGGCGCTGGAACATGATGATATTGACAGCATAGACCTGATGTATTCTTCCGACCGGGGGGTGCCGTCCGTGGCCTCGACACGGTCTTTCATGCGGATGCTGGCATGCCCGCATTATTACCTCGCTGACAATGAGCTGGTTGAGTGGGAACGGGCAAAATTATTTGATGTCAATATCCCTGATTCAATGACAACATTCCGCGCCTCACCCTGGGGCGGCGGCGCGGAGCCCGGCTGGTACCTTAAAGATGACCGCGTCAGGAACTGCCGGGTGATGATCGGCGCCCAGAATGAGCTGATGGAACAGGTCCGTGACGGCGTCCGGCAAATTATTGACCGCTCTCAGGATGATCCCGCTGCCCGTGACACCATTGCCTATGCGGTAGCCGACGCCATCACCCTCGAAGAGCCACAGAAAGAAGACCCGCGAACCCATCGTTGCATCATCAGCTGTCATGCCCGGGGAACCACCCATGCGGTGACGACAAAAATTATACTGCATTCGGCCTATGTTGCCACGGGCGAGCTGATTGCCATGGGCTGCGCGGACCTGCTGGCGGGTAAATCAAAAGCCGTCGGCTGCAGCTCCGCCGTCAGGGCATTTGGCCATCGTCGGTTGCTTGATGAATTCAGGGAAAATGGTTTCCTGACTTATCTGGCTGGCTAAAGCCCACAGTTAACCGGTCTTTCAGGAGAATAGTATGAAACAGAATGCCTATATCGCCGGAGTTGGCATGACCCCGTTCGGCAACCATATCGAGATAGCGTTAAAGACACTTGCCGGCACGGCGATTACCATGGCGATTGAGGATGCCGGCATCGACCGGGGCGATATCGAGGCGGCCTATATGGCAAACGCCGTCGGCGGCCTGATCGTTGGTCAGGCGATGATTGCCGGGCAGGTGGCGCTTCGGCAACTGGGAATCGGCAAAATACCGGTGATGAATATCGAGAACGCCTGCGCTTCTGCCTCAACCGCGGCTTTTCAGGCCGCCGCCATGATTACCGCCGGGGCCTATGACGTCGTGATCGCCTGTGGCAGTGAAAAGCTGTTTCATCAGGATAAGCAACGCACTTTTGCCGCGTTCAATGGTGCGGTTGATGTCGAAAACCCGGCAGGCCTCAAGGGCTTGCTTGCCGATATCTGCCGCAAAACCGGCGTTGCTGCGCCGGATCCAGAGGGGGCGGCAAAACGCTCGGCTTTCATGGATATTTATGCGGTGGCCGCCCGCAGCCATATGCAGAAATACGGCTCCACCGCCAGGCAATTCGCCGCCGTCAGTGCCAAAAACAGCTTCCACGGTGCGCTAAATCCCAAGGCGCAGTATCGCGAGCAGCTCAGCATTGCCGACGTACTGGCCGCCCGGGTAATTGTTGATCCCCTGACCCTTCCCATGTGTTCGCCGATCGGCGACGGTGCGGCCTGTGTGATTTTGATGAGCGCAAGGGCGATCAAGAAATTTGGCATCTCAAATCCGGTGCGCATCCTCTCCTCTGTACTTGGTTCCAGCTGGGTTCAGCAAGAATCTGACCCGTCACTCGGTACATATTGTTCATCAATTGCTTATGACGAAGCGGGGATCGGCCCCCGGGATTTAAGCTGTGTCGAACTCCATGACGCCTCGGCCCCGTCCGAGGTTATGGCCTATGAGTATCTGGGCCTGTGTGACGCTGGCAAGGGCGGCGAACTGGTTGAAAGCGGGGTCACGCGTCTGGGCGGACGCCTGCCGGTTAACACATCGGGCGGACTGCTGCGCAAAGGCCATCCGGTCGGAGCCACCGGCACCGCTCAGCTTGTTGAACTGACCCTGCAACTACAGGGCCGGGCCGGTAACCGTCAGGTCGAAGGCGCGCGCCTCGGCATGGCCCATAACGCCGGTGGCAGCCTTGGTACCGATACCGCCGCCACGGTAATTACGATTTTGAGCGCGGAGTAGATACTGTGTCGGTGGATATGACAATTTTTGCCAATATGATTGCCGCGAAAGCGCAAACAGCCCCGGATCAGACGATCCTGACTTTTGTTGATGAAAAAGCGGGCATTACCGAGAGCCGGACCTACCGCGAGCTTTTTGAAAATTCTCACCGTCTGGCCAAAAAACTCACGGCGCTCGGCATTGAGAAAGGCGGCGCATACGGCGTGCTGCTGCAAAATCATCCGGAAACGGTGGAGGCCCTGATTGCGGCTTCAATCCTCGGGGCGAAGGCGGTACCGGTCGATCCGCGAACCAAAGGCGACAAGCTGGCCTTTGTGCTGTCAAACTCTGGCTCAAGCGGGGTTATCTGCGCCGGTTATAATCTCGCCGAGGTCGCTAAAATGCGGGGCATTGTTAAGGGACTCGGCTGGCTTTTGGTTGTTGCCGGTAACGATAGCGACCTGCCCGCCGGTGCCGGTGACTATAGCGATATTTATCACGGGGCTTTTGAGCTTCAGGCGGTTCAGGCCGACAGTGGCATGACCCCGATGCAGGTGCTTTATACCTCAGGAACCACCGGTGACCCCAAAGGTATTCTAAAGGTAAACGCGCAGTTTGCCGCCGTTATGGCTCTGCCGGAAATTATTGGCCTGACAACGGATGATGTGCTTTATACCGGCCTGTCCCTGACCCACGGCAATGCGCAGTTTCTCACCATGGGGGTATCGCTCGGGGCCGGTATTGCGTCCGTTTACAGCCGCCGCTTCACCAAGTCCCGCATGTGGGATACCATTCGTAAATATGGCTGCACGGTCTTTACGCTTCTCGGGGGTATGACCGCGGCAATCTACAGTGACCCGCCAAGGGCGGATGACCGCGACAATCCGGTGCGGCTGGTGCTTTCCGCCGGGATGCCGGCAAGCATCTGGCAGGATTTCGCCACACGCTATGACCTGCGGATATTTGAAGTATTCGGCGCTGCCGAAGGCGGACTTTTCTGGAATGATGGCTCGGGGCCGGTTGGCAGCTTTGGCAACCTTGACAATAACCCGCTCCACATAGCCCGGATTGTCCATGATGATGACACCGACTGCGGCCCCGGCGAGGCGGGCGAACTGATCTGGCAAAATCGTTCGGGCGAAGCCGTCAGCGTCAGTTATCTCGGCGACAAGGCAGCAGCAGCGGCAAAGACCAGCGGCGGATGGTTCCGGACCGGCGATATTGTTCATGCCGATAACCAGGGCTGGCTTTATTTCGATTGCCGCAAAGGCGGCGGTATCCGGCGCAACGGTGACTTTGTCAACCCGGGTTTTGTCGAAAAAGCCGTCGCTCAGGTGGCGGGCGTCGAGGATGTTTATGTTTACGGTATCCACACCGACAGCAATACCCCGGGCGAGAAAGAAGTGGTCGCGGCTGTGGTCGTGGCTGATCCCGACCGCTTTGATGTCCAGTCGGTTTTCCGGCAATGTGCGCACGAGCTTGAGGGTAATTTTATCCCGACATTTGTTCAGCTATTGCCTGAAATTCCAAAAACTGCCTCGGAAAAGCCGCAGGAGCGTTTCCTGCTCGAACTGTTTGCAAACAACCCCGAACGAATATACCGAAAGCAATAGGATGGTGGTAAAAAAATCAATCGCCATCACCGGTGCCGGTTCCGGCATTGGCGCGGCAACGGCAAAACGCTTTGCCCGGGCGGGCTGGTTTGTCGGCATGTTTGATATCAACATGGAAGCGCTTGAAGCAACCGCCGCCGCCATCGACGGCGAAAGCTTTAGCGGCCATATGGATGTAACCGCTGCGGCATCTGTCGCCGGCGGACTGAAAGATTTTACCGCAAAAACCGGCGGGCAACTGGACGTAATGTGCGCCAATGCCGGTCTTTTCGAAGACAAACCCGTTGCCCAATCCGCTTACGACACCCTGAACCCTATGATACAGGTCAATGTCAACGGAGTCATCCATTGTGCGAAAGAAGCATACCCGTATCTGAAGGCGACCACAGGGGCGACACTGGTTAATCTTGGCTCCGCCGCGTCAATTTACGGGGTGCCGATGGAAGCAACCTATGCCGCCACCAAATTTTTCGTCCGTGGTCTGAGCGAGGCACTGGCGGTGGAATGGCGGCATGATGATATCGCGCTGCGCCTGATCATGCCGTCTTATGTGCGAACCCCGATGCTCGATCAGGGACCGGTCTCCTGGGCTGATAATGCCACCGTCCATCTGAGCGCCGGGGATATTGCCGACACAATCTGGGCGGCGGTTCACGGCAGGGGGCTTTACTGGATAACGCCGTTTAACGTCCGCATGCTCCAGACAATATTGCGCAAAATACCGCTTCAGCTTACCCCGTGGCTGGCCCGACGAATTTTCAGGAAAACATCATGAGCAAGCATTTCAAAGACCGAACAGCGGTTATTACCGGCGCCGGTAGCGGCATTGGCCGGCAACTCGCCATTCAACTGGCTGTCGAAGGCGCATATCCGGTCATTTCGGATATTGACAAGACCGGACTTGAGATCACCGCTAAATTTATTGAAGCTCTGGGATGTCCCCGGCCGCACATATCGATACTTGATGTTTCAAGTGCCGGGCAAGTCAATGCTTATGCTATCCGCCTGAGGGAAGCGGGTCATAATGTCTGCATGCTGTTCAATAATGCCGGTATTGGCGGCCCGGCGGTTAATTTTGATCAATATACCCGGGAGGATTTCGACCGGGTGCTGAATATCAACCTGCATGGTGTTATCTTTGTCACCCGGGCCTTCCTGCCCGATTTGATGAGGGCGAAAGAAGCCAGTCTGGTTAATCTGTCCAGTGTTTTCGGCCTTGTCGCACCGCCACAGGTATCACCCTATGTGACGAGCAAGTTTGCGGTACGCGGTTTCAGCGAGGCCCTGACCACCGAACTGCACGGAACAACTGTCCGGGTGACAACGGTTCATCCGGGGGCAATTGCCACAAATATCGCCGCGAGTGCCGGTGCCTCAGAAGAAGTGCAGGAATATTTCAGAAGAGCCGGCATGTCCCCAAAGCGGGCCGCAGAAATTATCCTCAAGGCGGTTTACAAAAGAAAAATCCGTATTCGGGTTGGCCGGGATGCGGTTTTCCTTGACCTGCTTCAGCGCTTTTTCCCGACCCGCTACCGACCCATTATCAACCGACTATTACCAACAGACAAGCACAAGAGGAGCAACAAATGACCACAGCAGCAGAATTATTCAGCCAGAAATATTCGGATATGGGACTTCAAAGCCCTCTTGGGGAGGTGGAAACCAGCATTCAGGATATGGTCCACAATTTCGCAAAAAATATTCTTCGGCCGCTGGGGACCAGACTTGACCGCATGAGTGCCGGGGAGGCTATTGCCGAAGGCTCGCCCTACTGGGACGTCATGCAACAATTTGCCGGTCTCGGGATCACGCCGTCGGTGCTGCTGTCGATGTCCCCGGAGCAACAGGCTCTGGTCTTTCCAATTTTTCTGGAGGAACTGGGCTGGGGTGATGCCGGTCTGGCTATTTCTCTGGGCACATCATTGGTGCCGTTGCGTCTGGCGCACTTCTTTCAGAACAAGTTTCTGATAGACAATATTCCAGAGCAGAGCATCGGCTGCTGGGGTATTTCCGAGCCTGATCACGGCTCGGATTTTGTTGACTTTATGGGCAGTGAAGTGTCGTCGCGGGCGCGACAACAGGCAAACCAAATATAGTTGCCAAAATTCGCGGCAATGAAGTGATTATCTCCGGTCAGAAATCCGCATGGGTGTCCAACGGTACCGTGGCACAGTATTGCGCACTGTTCTGTGCCTGTGACCGGGGGGACGGGCCAACGGAAAATGTTGCCGTGATTGTGCCCCTCGATGCCAAAGGGGTTTCCCGGGGCAAACCACTGGAAAAGCTTGGTCAGCGCGCCCTGCCACAGGGCGAGATATTTTTTGATCAGGTCTCGATCTCACCCGACTGGCTTGTTGCCCCGGTTGAACAGTATCAGCAGATTGCCTATGTTCAGCTGACAGACGCCAATGCCGGCATGGGGATGATGTTCACCGGGGTTGCCCGGGCCGCCTTTGAGCATGCGCTGAATTACGCCCATGAGCGCAAACAGGGCGGGGTCCCGATTATCCGTCATCAGGCGGTGCGCTCCCGGCT
>JAADGA010000091.1 GCA_013152615.1 Alphaproteobacteria bacterium | reverse complement strand
CAGGCGGTGATTGCCGATGAAAACTGTTATCAGGCGCTGAAGGACGCCCTGAGCGACACCACGGTCGAGGTCGCGGCGGGACGACAGGCGCTTGATGCGGCGGCACGGCTTGAGGCCGATTGGGTCATGGCCTCTATTGTCGGCGCCGCCGGGCTTCGGCCAACATTATCGGCGATCCGGCGCGGGGCTGTGGTGGCACTGGCCAACAAGGAATGTCTGGTTTGTGCCGGCGATATTATGATGCAGGAGGTCGCGCGTTATCAGGCAACATTGTTACCGGTTGATTCTGAACATAATGCCATTTTTCAGGTATTTGATTTTGACCGGCCACAGGATGTTGACTCAATCATCCTTACCGCTTCAGGCGGACCTTTCCTGGAATACAGCCTGAAAGCGATGGCAAAGGTAACCCCGGCGGAGGCGGTTGCCCACCCAAACTGGGATATGGGGGCAAAGATCTCCGTTGATTCGGCGACCATGATGAACAAGGGCCTTGAAATGATCGAGGCCTATCACCTGTTTCCGGTCCGGCAAAGCCAGATTGATATTGTTGTTCACCCCCAGTCGGTTATCCATAGTATGGTGGTGTATCAGGACGGGTCGGTGCTGGCACAGCTCGGCACCCCTGACATGAGAATTCCGATATCCTTTTGCCTTGGCTGGCCAGGACGGATCAAGACACCGGCCCAGAAATTACGGCTACAGGACCGTGGGCGGCTGGATTTTCTTGACCCGGACCCGGTAAGATTTCACGCCCTTGAAATTGCAAGAGAAGCGTTGCATATCGGTGGTACTGCCCCTACTATCCTCAACGCGGCCAATGAAGTCGCCGTTCACGCCTTTCTTGAAGGCCGCACAGGTTTTCTTGATATTGCCCGGACGGTTGAAGAAACATTGACGCAGATGGTGGCCTGTCCCCTGACCAGCCTTGACATGGTCTATGCCGTTGATGATGAGGCAAGGGCAATCGCCCGGGACATAACAGGAAGGATATAATTGGAAGATTATAGAAGATCATGACAGAGACATTGATTAACGCGGCCATATATATATTTTCCTTTCTGGCGATGCTGTCCATTCTGGTATTTGTTCATGAATGGGGGCATTTTATCATTGCCCGGCTGAATAATGTCCGGGTTGAGGTATTTTCCATCGGCATTGGTTCGGAAATCTGGGGGTGGACGGATAAAAAAGGCACGCGCTGGAAAATTTGTTATATCCCTATGGGCGGCTATGTCAGATTCTTTGGTGATGCCAGCGAAGCCAGTACTCCCGGCGACAAGCTGGACGAGATGAACGCGGCGGAAAGGGACGTCTCCTTCCATCACAAGAAATTATATCAACGCGCAGCAATCGTGTTGGCCGGACCCATCGCCAATTTTATCTTTGCCATCCTTATCCTCGCCACCTTCTTCTATATGTATGGTCAGGTCAATACCCCGGCAGTCGTGTCTTCCGTTGTGCCCGACAGCGCCGCCGAAGCCGCCGGCATCAAACCCGGAGATGTCATTGTCGCCATTGACGGCAGCAAAATAAGACGATTCAATGACCTGAGAATTGAAGTTCTCTACAGCGCCGGAGAAAGCCTTAAACTTGATGTCAGGCGAAAGGACAAGCTTGTCCATCTGGTGCTCACTCCACGGTTGACAAAAATTTTCCGGGACGGCAAGCCGCTGCTGGATGATAATGGCAAGCAACAGCAATTATATCAGATCGGGGTGCAGAATATCGAGAAGGTCACCGTTATCCATTATGGCCCGATTTCGGCATTATGGGCGGGGGTGGTCGAAACCAGGATGATTGTGACGCAGTCGTTGCGGGGAATCCGGCAGATGATTGTCGGCACCAGATCGGTGAAGGAGCTTTCCGGCCCGATCGGGATTGCAAAGATTGCCGGGGAATCGGCCAAACGCGGGATTGATTTCTGGATCCGGGTTATGGCCCTGATTTCGATCAGTCTGGGAACGATAAACCTGTTTCCGATTCCCCTGCTTGATGGCGGCCATCTTTTATATTACGGATTCGAAGCAATTCTGGGTCGAAAATTAAGCGAAAAAACCCAGGAATTCGGCTTTCGGGTCGGCCTGGTTTTTATTCTGGGATTGATGCTCCTTGCCAGCTTCAATGATATATTGAAAATTAACTGGTAAAGCGTGGGCTTTTATTATAAAAAAGCGAAAAAAGGCAGGACAGCATTCTTTGTTAAACAGCATACGTAAAATTTTTGTAACCCGGGCATTTGTGATCGTTTTCTTTTTAGGAGCCGTTTTTTCAGGGGCCGGAGAGGTACAGGCACAGCAATCCACATCTATAAACCCTGATGTTATTACGAAAATTATTGTCACTGGCAGTCAGCGGATCGAACCGGCAACGGTAAAATCCTATCTTTTTATCCATAAAGGTGATGTTTATAACGAGAAGAAGGTTGACCGCTCGCTGAAAACACTCTTCAACACCGGGTTATTTTCCGATGTCAAGATTGGCCGCTCCGGCACCGCTCTGGTGATTGAGGTGGTGGAAAATCCCATTATCAACCGGATCGTATTCGAAGGCAACAAATATAAAAAATCCGACAAGCTGTATAAAGAAATTCATCTGCGGCCACGGATTGTTTTCTCGCGGTCAAAGGTCAGGGCGGATGTTGCCCGGCTGCTGGAAATCTATCGCCGTGGCGGTCGCTTTGCCGCCAGCATCGTGCCAAAGGTAATCCAGCTCGACCAGAACCGGGTCAATCTGATTTTTGAAATTACCGAAGGTCCCAAAAGCAGCATCGGCCAGATAAACTTTATGGGTAACCGGGTTTATAACAATAATGAATTGCGCGCGATTATCCGGTCCAAGGAGAGCCGCTGGTGGAAATTTTTAACCTCTGACGATACCTACGATCCGGACAGAATGGCCTTTGACAAGCAATTGCTGAGAAATTTTTATCGTTCCAAGGGCTATGCGGATTTCAGAATCACCTCCGCCGTGGCCGAACTCGCCCCGGACATGAAAGACTTTTTCGTCAATTATACGGTTGAAGAAGGCGTTATCTATCATTTCGGCAAGGTTACCGTGATCAGCAAGATTCCGGACCTGAAATCGTCCATTCTGAGCAAGCTGACCCTGACCCGCAAGGGTGATCTGTATAATTCCAAGCTGATTGACAAAACCGTGGAGTATCTGACCGATATCGCCGGACTAAAGGGCTATGCCTTTGTCAATGTGCGACCGCGTATTCGACGGGACCGGAAAAAACAAACCATCAATATTACCTATGTGGTCAACAAGGCACCGCGGGTTTATGTGGAACGGATTGAAATTCACGGCAATGTCCTCACCCATGACAATGTCATCCGGCGGGAAATGAGGCTGGTCGAGGGTGATTCCTATAACTCGGCAAAGATGAAAAGATCAAAGATCAGAATCAAATCGCTCGGTTTTTTCAAATCCGTTGAAATTGATCAGGTCGAAGGCTCGACCGATGACAAGACCATTCTTGATGTCACGGTCGAGGAACAGTCAACCGGGTCGCTTTCGGTCGGTATGGGCTTCTCCAGTCTGAACAGATTTATGTTTGATTTCAGTATCCGGCAAAGAAATCTTATGGGTACCGGTCAGGACCTGCGCTTCAGCAGCCGGGTTTCCAGCCGGAGCAAACAGATTGATATCGGTTTTACCCAGCCTTATTTCCTTGGCCGTCCGGTTGTCGCCGGGGTTAATCTGTTTTACCGCAATGTCAATTTCAGGCTGGCAAATTTCACCCAGGATTCCTTCGGAATTGGGCTGCGTACCGCGTTTCCGGTGACCGAATATATGGTGATGAGTGGCCGTTATAATCTGCGGCGGGACAAGATCAAATACCCTTCCCTGTTTCTGGGCAGCCGCAGTCCGTTTCTAACCTCGAATATCGGGACGTTCACCACGTCATCAATCGGCTACGGGATTTCCTATAACACTCTGGATAACCTGAAAAAGCCGAACCGGGGCCAGCGCATTATTATCAGTCAGGATGTTGCCGGATTTGGCGGTAATGTAAAATATATCCGGACGCGCCTTAACTATGATTACTTTGTGCCGATTTATGGCCGCTGGATTTTCGGGGCCAAGGCGGAAGGGGGCCATGTCATCGGCCTTGGCCAGAGCGTACGCATTAACGACCGTTTCTTCCTCGGCAATCCGCGGATGCGCGGGTTTCAGCGCGCAGGGATCGGCCCACGGGATAATCTGACCCGTTCGGCCCTTGGCGGTAATATTTTCTACAAGGGCTCGCTTGAGGTATTCATTCCGCTTGGGTCCGGGGCAAGGGAGCTTGGGATTGAGGCCAGTGTGTTTGTTGATGCCGGTGCGTTGTTTTCCATTGACTTGCCCAACCAGTTGTTTAACCCGTCCACCGGTGCTATACATACGATCGTAGGGGATACCCCCAAGCCAAGGGTATCTGCAGGGGTAGGGTTTACCTGGACGTCACCATTCGGCCCCTTTAGGGTTGACTTTGCCAAAGCTATTTTGTCAAATAAATATGACAGAACAGAATTTTTCCAATTTAACATCGGAACCAGATTTTAACATGAAAAAGCTAATTAAAATAACTATAATGGTCGCGATTGCCGCCACTGTTACCACCTTGTCAAATGTGACCACAACCTTTGCCGCAGACGCCTTGCCGCCAGCAGTGATTGCGATTATTGACAGCCGCAGAGTCCGGTTTAATTCTGCCGCTGGCAAGGATATCCAGAGTCAACTCGACAAAATTCGCAAAAAATTCCAGCTTGAGATCACCGAGAAGGAAAAGAAATTGAAGAAAGAAGAGACTACCCTCAAGTCTCAACGCTCGATTCTGCCCAAAGCAACCTATGATGCCAAGGTCAGGGATTTCCAGAACAAGGTGCTGACGGTAAAACGTGAGGTCCAGATTAAAAACCGGCAGCTCGAAGCCTCGCTGAACAGTGCCCAGAATGAATTGCAACGCGCCCTGAAGCCGATTTTGCAGAAAATCCTTAAAGAACGCAAGGCAACCATGATCATGGATACCAGTCTGGTGATTGAAAAAACTCCCGGGCTTGATGTGACCACCAGCGTGATCGAAGCTCTCGATCAGGTTCTGCCCAGCGTCAAGGTAAAACTGCCTACAACGACTAATTCCCTGCCGGTTAAATAATCCGGCTTTGCGGATAGTGAAAGCACGCAGATATGCCCGGCAATGACATGGTAAAGCCAAAAGAAATTGGTCCAGAAGAGATTGGTCCAGAGGAAACTGGCCCAGAAGTAATTGGTGTCGAGAGGATCATGGAATTGATCCCGCATCGTTATCCGATGTTGCTGATTGACCAGTTGACAGAAATCAGGCGCGGGCAGTCTGCCGTCGGCATAAAATGCGTTACCATCAATGAACCGTTCTTTCAGGGGCATTTTCCCGGCAAGCCGGTGATGCCCGGGGTGTTGATTGTTGAGGCAATGGCCCAGTCGGCGGCGGCGTTCGTGATGTTGAGCATGGCGGACAAGGCGGCGGAGAAGCTGGCCTATTTCATGTCGATTGACGGCGCGAAATTCAGGAAGCCGGTGGTCCCGGGAGACCGGCTGGAATTTCACATTAAAAAAGATCGTCAGCGCGGCCCGGTATGGCGCTTTCATGCCAAGGCAAAGGTGGCGGGCCAACTGGTCGCCGAAGCCACCTTTACCGCCATGATTGTCGATAAGGAAAGCTAGACCGATGGCCGGTGGCACAACATTGTTACATACCATGATCCGGGTTTTCGATCTGGAAAAATCGCTTGATTTCTATTGTCGGCATATGGGCATGACACTGCACCGTAAAAGTGACTATCCAGAAGGCCGTTTTACCCTCGCTTTTTTAGGTTACGGGGCAGAAACCGACCGTAACCTGATCGAACTCACTTATAACTGGGACCGCACAGAGCCGTATGTCATTGGCGATGCTTTCGGTCATATCGCGGTTGCAGTTGATGACATTTATACATTTTGTACCGCGCTGGAAGAAAACGGCGTCGCTGTTCCGCGCCAGCCCGGGCCGATGAAACACGGCACGACCATCCTGGCCTTTGTCCGGGACCCCGATGGCTATATGATCGAACTGGTCGAGCGTTAAGCCCCCAAATCGGCCCAGAAATTGGCCTGAAGTTGGCCTGAGATTAGCCCGAGATTAACCCAGAGATTGACCTGAAATCGGTCCTGAAGTTAGCCTGAGATTGGCCCCTAAATCGACCCTGAAATCGGCAATAATCCTGAAACCTGTCCTGAATTCGCCCGGGAATCCGTGTTAACGCGGGGCCATACGAATAGCGCCGTCGAGACGGATAATCTCACCATTTAACATGGCATTCTCACAGATATGGCGGGCAAGGCTGGCATATTCATCCGGATTGCCCAGACGGCTCGGAAACGGCACACTCGGAAACGGCACACTGGCGCCGAGGGAGGTTTGAACCTCCTCGGGCAATCCCTGCATCATCGGGGTCAGGAACAGCCCCGGGGCGATCGTACACACCCGAATACCAAGCCCGGCAAGATCGCGGGCAATCGGCAGGGTCATGCCGACAATACCGCCTTTGGAGGCGGCATAGGCCACCTGCCCGACCTGACCCTCAATCGCCGCGACCGAGGCGGTGTTGATGACGACGCCGCGTTCCGTCGTCGCCAGCGGCTCCAGCGCCGCCATCCGCGCGGTGGCGAGGCGAATAACATTGAAGGTGCCGATCAGGTTAACCTCAATCAGCTTTCTGAAGCGGTCAAGGTCATGGGGGATATTATCGCGGCCAACGGTTTTTTCGCCAATGGCAATGCCGGCGCAATTGACCAGAATTCGGGCCTCGCCGTGGCGGGCAGCACTGGCCTCAAGGGCGGCACTGACATTGGCGGCCGATACCACATCAACTTTTTCGAAATGACCGGCAATATCGGCGGCAATAGCCGGTCCCCGGTCCGCATTCATGTCAAAAATGGTCACCTTCGCCCCGGCTGCGGCCAAACAGCGGGCGGTGGCTTCGCCCAGACCGGATGCGCCGCCGGTGACAATGGCTGATAATCCGTTAATTTCCATGATCTCTCTCTCATTGCATAGGGTTTATGTTACTGCTTGGTAACATATTGCCCCGGGCGATGTCGAGGACAAAGCGCAAAATTATTTCTGGCTTACTTCTGGATTATTTCCAGATTATTTCCAGATTATTTTTGGGCGGCAGCACGGGCGAGCCGACCTTCGCGGTGGGTGGCGTAAACCGCGCTGGCCAGAATAATACCACCGCCGAGAAAGGTCAGGCCACTCAAGCTGTCGCCAAACAGGGTGGTGCCGAGAATGGCGGCAAAAATAATCCGGGAAAAGTCGATTGGCATGATGGCGCTGAGATCCGCGCGCGCCAGCGCCTTGGCCAGAAAAACATGGGAGGTCGCCGCGAAAACACCCATCAAGACAATAAATATCCATTGTTGCCCCGATGGCCATTGCCAATGGAAAAGCGCGGCAACCAGCGTAATCGGCAGCGCAACAATAAAGGCCATGAGGCTGACAATTGTCGGGTCGGCGCGACGGGTTAACAGTTTGACACAAATCAGGGTCGCGGCGAAGAAAACCGAGGCTCCGAGGGCAGCCACTATGCCAATACTTATGGTCTGAAAACCGGGTCGCACCAGAATTAAAACACCGATAAAGGCGGCACCAATGGCAAATATCCGGTGTTTGCCTATCTTCTCTTTCAAAATAAATACCGCAAGGATTGTGGCGAATATCGGCGCGGCATAGCTGAAGGCAACCGCGTCGGCCAGCGGAATCAGGCTGACCGCGTAAAAAACCCCGATCACCGAACCGGTATTTAAAATACCCCTGAGAATATAAAGCGGATAAAGACCGGACGACCAGCGGGGAAAGCCGGTTTTAATCAATATCGGCAGAATGGCAAGGGTGCCGAACAGGGTACGGAAAAACACCAGAACCAGAGGATGAATGTCACTGGATAAATAACGAATGCACGCCCATACCGCAGCGTGGGTGACGGTATAGACCAGCATGTAGCCGACCGCAACAGCAAGCGGTGACTTTTGCACCATGTTGGCTGGTGCCTTTTCCAGCTCTTTCCCAGATGCCTTTTCCAGCTCTTTCTCAGGCGCTTCTTCCAGCGCTTTTCCAGATGCTTTTTCAGGCTCTTTTTCTGGCTTCCCGGGACCCGTTATGCCAACAGTGGCAATTATAACAGGGCTTCGGCGACGGTGAAACCGGCCTCTGTCCGCGCCCGCACCTCAGCTACCGTCACATCAGGGGCCAGTTCGATCAGGGTAACGCCCATCCTGTCAATGGTAAAGACACCGACATCCGAGATAATCATGTCAACCACGCCGACGCCGGTGA
>JAADGA010000090.1 GCA_013152615.1 Alphaproteobacteria bacterium | reverse complement strand
CTTTGGTACCGGGGTTGGCTATAACCGTACCGGTTTTACCGCCGAAAATACCTGGGAATCCTTTTCCCCCAAATTTGGACTGGATTATAATGTCAACGAGAATGTCATGGTCTATGCCAGTGCCAGCCGCGGCTTTAAAAGCGGTGGCTTTAACGGACGCCTGACCAACCGGGCCCAATCCTTTAATCCGGAAACAATGTGGAGCTATGAAATGGGCTTCAAGTCCACGCTGGCGGATCAGCGTCTGCGCCTGAATATGGCGGCCTTTTATGAAGATTACAAGAATTTCCAACTGAGCCGCTTTACCGCCAACCCGGTTACCGGTGCTTTTGAATCTGTCTTTGACAATGCCGGCAAGGCGACCATCTGGGGGGTCGAAATGGAAATGACGGCTCTGCTTACCGACAATTTGCGACTCAACGCCAACGCCGGTTATCTGAACAGCCGTTATGATAAATTATTGGGTAATTTTGGTATTGATGTCAGTAAAGATCGTCATCTGGTTAATGCTCCGGACTTTACTTCACGGATCAGCCTGACCTATGATCATGAATTGGGCGATGCCGGAACAGTTTCTTTTAACGGTGCAGTCAGTTATCGTTCCAAAACTTATCTTACCGTATCCAGCAGCGAGATTCTGGCTCAGGATGGCTATGCTCTTCTGGAGGCTTCGATCCGGTTTATATCAGCAAACCAGCAGTGGAATATCATTGTCGCCGGGCAGAATCTGACTGATAAGAAATATCGGGAGCATGGTTTTGATCTGAGTGCCGCACCGGGGGTACAATTGGGGTATTACGGGACACCACGCACCTATAGCCTGATAGTGCGCTATAACTTCTGATTGGATTAATATCCCCGAAGGAAAGTCTTTTTTGATGAAAATTGATCAGCAGACAGCAAGCTTGCTTAATCAAATCAATCGGCATGTGGCCGGCCCGGGGGAGGATGCGACGATTACGGCGGCCCGGCTTGGGGCCGCTGCTCTCTTCTCCGGGTTTTCCGGAGAAACCAATCAGGCCGGAGAAATCTATCCGGAATGTCAGATAGAAGACCGCATCATCGACGGCGAGGACTGTCATGTTCCCGTACGAATTTATCATCCGGCAATCGAGGATAAAACCATCCCCATAGTATTATTCTTTCATGGTGGTGGCTGGTCACTGGGGGACGTGGCATCATATGATAATCTGGTCCGGTCGTTATGCTGCCTCAGCGGGACAATATACATCAGTGTGGATTACCGCCTCGCACCGGAACATAAATATCCCGCAGGCTTACGTGACTGTGTTGCCGTAAGCCGTTGGGCACTTGCCTGCGGCGCGACTGTCGGCGGGGATGTTTCACGGGTCGCGGTTATGGGGGACAGTGCCGGCGGCAATCTGGCAATAGTTGTTGCCCATCAGATCAACAGCCAGAAAAAGCATCAGATCAAGGGGCAGTTCCTGCTTTATCCTGTGATTGACATCTCACACGCCCACGAATTTTACCGCTCGCGGATGACATCGGGCAATGGAGAATATCTCCTATCGCGCGACGGGATTGATGCTGCCATTGAATGGTATCTGTCCCCCGGTGATGACCGGTCTGATCCGGCTATTTCACCGGCGATGCAAGAGGATTTATCACCGACGCCGCCTACGGTCATCGTGATTGGCGGCTATGACCCGCTGCTGGATGAGGCCCGGCAATATCACAACCGGCTAACATCATCCGGCATAGCATCAATTTTCAAATGTTATGATTCGGCCATCCACGCTTTCCTGTCTTTCGGGGTTCTGGATATTTCCCGTACAGGCCGTCGATATGTCGCACAACAGGTGCATCGGCTATTTTCAAAGTAATGAGCCGACCCCATGATCAGCCCCGGAGTGCGTAATATCACCGATATTCTAGCATAATTGAATCAGAATTATTCACCGGCCTTCTTGATCGACTCCCTTGGTCATGGGCTGGCTATAAATCTGCACTTTATCGTATGATTCTGAATGAAACCCGCAGCAGAAGCGTTTGATGGCAACGGGAATTTTATCAGCTGATCCTGCCCGGTTATAAGATTTTGGACAACCGTTGCGGGTGAAATTCAGAAACAGTAAATTACCTCCGTCCGGCAAAGCAGTAAAAAAAGATATTTACATCAGGGAAAAAATTATTATGCTGTCGCTAATTTTTTTTACCGCCTTTAGGAACGGGAGTGACCGTAAACTTGCAAAAATGGCTGTCCGGCATATTCGCCCTGACAATGATGCTTCAGGCGGTTATTTCTGTTGTTTATGTTCATCATTCCGGTTTGGCCGGGGTGGAATATGTGTCTTTTGACCATGACGGTGCATTGCCCGCGGCCCTGAGCCAGAAAGATATTTCCCTCTCTGGCCCGGAAAAATCAGATACCTCTCCGGCAAGTGATTTCGACAGCCACAGCAGCACCCCTTATATCAAGGCTTTTTCGTCCCCGGTTACCGGCGTATTAAAGATTTCCCTGTCATCGGAAAAAAACTTTGAATATGGCCTGAGACTGCCCTCCGCCTCAATATCCCCCGATTTACGCCCGCCCATCCTGTAATCAGAATCTCACTTTTCTCAGGTTAGATGCATTGAAAATACTGCATTTAACCGCTGTGTTTTTTCGATCACAAGGATGTAAATTCAATGAATTTCCCTAATAAATTATGTTTGGCGGTTGCCGGACGATCCGCTGCCCTGAAGGGGAGCATCAGATATTTACGTAAATATTTTTTACTGCCCGGATTGTATCTTGTCTTTTTACCGGGTCCGGTGATGGCAGAAGCGCCCGGGATAAACCCGGCTCTGCCATCATGGGGCTACTGGTTCCGCAGTCAGATAAACCGGCATCCCGATGTCATTGCCGCGAAGGAGAGAATGTATGCCGCATTGTCAATCGCCGACAGTCTGGAACGGCCATTATATAATCCGGAACTTGACAGCAGCTATGAACGCGAGGGCCGCTATAATAATTATCGCCTTGGGTTGAGCCAGAGACTTGACTGGTGGGGCAAGCGCGATACCCGGAAACAACAGGCCAGGTATAGCCGCACCGCCGCCCGCCAAGCCTATAAACTGGCCATTCTGCGAAAATCAGCCGCAGGCCTGCGGGCGCTGATTGAATGGGATGCCGCCGGTCAGCAGTCGGTCCTTGCCCTGCGTCAGGAAGAGCAGCTGGGAACCCTGCTGAATCTGGTCAGGAGTCGCCGGAAATCAGGGGATATCGGTCAGGTCGATGTGGAAATGGCCTTTCTTGGTCTGTCACAAAAACTGAATGATGCCGCCCGGGCGCAGGCCCGGATCAAGCAGGCAGAGGCCCGGTTGCAGGAAGCCTTGCCGGGCTGGTCATCCGCCGGGCTGACAATTCCGGAAAATTTCTGGACCATTGATATGCAGAAAAACCGGCCCCGGCGGGTGGATGAATATCCTTTGGTCGCCGCCGCACGGGCCAAATGGGAGGTCATGAAAAAACGGGCGGCACTGGCCCGTCTGCAAGCACGGGCAGAACCGACCGTGCGACTGAGTGCGGGTAAAAGCGCCGATGACACCGTGGTCGGGGTTACTCTGTCGATCCCGCTTAATGTGCGCAATAATTATAGCGCGCAAACCCGGGCCGCCCAAAGGCGGATGTTTGCCGCCGAGGCCGGATACCGGGCCGTCCGGCGTCGGCAACAGATGGCGATCCGGGCGAGCGCGGCGGCATTGAATGAATATCGCAAACGCTATCAGCGCTGGCGAATCCTGATGGCGGGGCGGGGCCAGCGCAGTGGAAATCTGCTGGAAAAACAATGGCGCAGCGGTGACATGAGCACCACGGAATATTTGCTTGCTTTGCAGCAACGCACCGAAGGGCTGGTCGCCGGAATTGAGCTGCGCACCCAATATCAACTGGCCCGGATCGACTGGCTTTTCCAAAGTGGACAAATGAAAGCCGCTTTGATGCAGTTGAAACAATAACATATTTTTGGGATAAAAATTATGAAGCAGATATTTATGAAGCAGATATTAAAGACTATGATAATTCCCGGCCTTTTTACCGGGCTTGTGGCCACAGCAGCCATGGCTCAGTCCCCCGGCAGGGATAATGATAGAGCTATCACCCTGTCATCCGGACAAATGGCGTTGGCCAATATCAGGGTGGCGCGGCTTGAGGCCCGGATCATGACCCGTCAGATTTATGCCCCCGGAGAGATCAGGGCCAACGGTTACACCAGTTATCAGGTGTCACCGCGCGTTGATTCGGTCGCCTTGCGGCGTCATGTGGCCTTGGGCGATCATGTTAAAAAGGGTCAGGCCCTGATCACTCTTTTCAGAGAAACCGTTGCCGATGCCGAAGCGGACTACAGCGTGGCGCGGGCGGAATGGCGGCGGGTCCAAAAGCTGGGGCGCAACGTTGTCAGTGAACGGCGTTATATCAGCGCCCAAAGTAAATTCAGGGCCAATTATGGCCGTCTGCTCGCCTTTGGAATTTCTGAAAAAGCCATTCGCTCACTCTCCGGAAAAGTAGAAATTCTTGGCAAATATACTCTGGTTGCCAAGACCCCGGGGGTGGTGCTGAATGATGACTTTAATCAGGGGCAGCGGGTGCAGGCGGGGGACGCACTGATGGAAATCGTTGATGAACAGCAATTATGGGTTGAGGCCCGTCTGGCCCCGACAATGCAGCTGAACCTGCCGTCGGGAACCGAGGTTCGGGTAAAGGTCGGCGCGGATTCATTTATGGCCCGGGTTGCCCAGCAATCCCATGTCATTGATCGGCAAACCCGGACCCGGGTGGTCCGTCTGGTGGTTGAAAACCGGGATCATCGCCTGCATCCGGGTATGTTTGCCGAGGTTTATTTCCGCTTTCCCACCAAAAAACCGGTGCTGGCTGTGCCCGAGACCGCCCTTGTTCGCGGGGTCGATGGCGACTGGCTGGTCTTTGTCGAGGATCAACCCGGCAGCTTCCGCCCACAGGAAGTCAAACCGGGACGGCGCTTCGGTAACCAGCGCGAAATTCGCGGGGTGGCCGCCGGGACGATAATCGTCACCGCAGGCGCTTTTTTTGTTGCCTCTGAAATCGCCAAGAGCGGTTTTGGTTCGGATAATCATTGATCAGCGGCAGGAGAATATCATGTTAAATCGTTTAATCGACTGGTCAGTGACCAATCGCTTGCTGGTGGTGATTGCGTTGTTTGCCTTTACCGCCGCCGCTTTTTTTATTATTCCACGGGTTAATCTGGATGCGTTTCCGGATGTCACCAACGTTCAGGTCGCGATCAATACCGAGGCCCCGGGGCTGGCGGCAGAGGAAGTGGAACAATTAATCACCTTTCCGATTGAGGCGGTGATGTATGCCCTGCCGGATGTTGAGGAGGTGCGCTCCATCTCCAAAACCGGGCTGTCCGTCATTACCGTTGTTTTCACGGAAGGCACCGATATTTATTTCGCCCGCCAACTGGTGTTTGAACGGCTGCAATCGGCAAGGGAGCTCATTCCCGACGGGGCCGGCACCCCCGGAATCGGACCCAATACTTCCGGACTGGGGCAGATTTACCAGTATCTGTTGCGCGCCGATAATAATTCGGGCTACGACATCATGGCGCTGCGCAGTCTCAACGACTGGGTGGTTAAACTGCTGCTGATGCCGGTCGACGGGGTCACGCAGGTGCTGTCTTTTGGCGGCAAGGTCAAACAATATCAGGTCAACCTGAACCCGTCACGTCTGCTGGCCTATGGATTGCGTCAGGATGATGTGGTCACGGCGCTCGGGAATAACAACAGCAATTCCGGCGGCTGGTATCTGAACCGGGGTCAGGAACAGCTCGTGATCCGCGGGGTCGGCTGGCTTGGTCATGACCGTCAGGGGCTGAGGGAACTGCGCGAAATTCCGCTGAAAACGGTCAATGGTACCGTGGTCAAAATTTCTGATGTCGCCACCGTTGAATTCGGTAGCGAGATTCGGCAGGGCGCGGTCACCATGGCGCGTCGAACCGATAGCGGCGAAGTGAAATTTCTTGGCGAGGTCATTTCCGGCATTATCCTGAAACGTATCGGTGCCAATACCAAGGTCACGATTGACGGCATTAATGACCGTATCCCCCTGATCCAGCAGGCCTTGCCTGAAGGGGTGCGGTTTGAAGTGATTTATGATCAGGCAAATTTGATTGAAAAAGCGGTAACCACAGTGTCAAAAGCCCTGATCGAAGCGTTTATATTTATTGTTATTGTGCTGGTGCTGTTCCTGCTTAATGTGCGCGCGGTTTTATTGGTGTTGATCTCAATTCCGCTGTCAGTGGGCATGGCGCTGACGGTCATGGGCTATTATGGCATGTCGGCGAATCTGATGTCGCTTGGTGGTCTCGCGGTTGCCATCGGCATGATGGTCGACGGTGCGGTGGTGATGATGGAAAATATTTTCAAGCATCTCAGCCACCCGGACCGGCAGCATGATATCAAACATGCACGGATGCTGGCGCTG
>JAADGA010000089.1 GCA_013152615.1 Alphaproteobacteria bacterium | reverse complement strand
TCCTGCCTTTCTGAAAATTTATATTGCTTATTGGTCTCAAGAGCTTTATATGTTTTTACATATGATATTGCATAAAATATGAATCATTCACAGGGGAACAGGGAATGCGATCTGGATTTAGCGAGGCTTTACGGCACGGACGGACGGTTGGCTGTTTCTGGCTGTCACTGGGCTCGGTGCCGCTGGCGGAATTTGCCGGTGATGCCGGAGTGGATGCGGTGGTTTTTGATCGCCAGCACGGACTGTGGAGCCGCAGCAATCTTGAAAATGCCATCGGTCTGATCAAAGACCGGCTGATTGTGCTGGTCCGGGTTGCCGACTGTAGCCGGTTTGATATCAGCACCGCGCTCGATGCCGGGGCGGAAGGCGTGATTATTCCGCTGATTGAAACGGCTGAACAGGCCGCCCGGGCCGTCGACTGGTCGAGATACCCGCCTCACGGTTCGCGGTCCGGCGGCGGGGTGCGGCCGCTGGCTGATTTCAGCGCCTACCGGAAACAGGCCGATCAGGCAACGGTGGTCGCGCTGATGATAGAGACCCGCACCGGTCTTGACAATGTCGACGCCATCGCGCGGACGCCGGGGCTGGATATGATCTTCATCGGCACCGGCGACCTGTCGCTGTCGCTCGGGCTGGCGATGGATGACCCTGCGCTGGAACACGCCATTCAGGAAATCCGCCAGGCCTGCGACCGGGCCGATATCAGCTGCGGTATTTTTACTCCGGACATTGATCAGGCCAGAAAGCGCCGTGATCAGGGCTACCAACTGGTGGTGTTGAACGATGATATCACCAGCAACCGGCAAAGCTACCGCACCGGATTAACTCAATTTACCGCAGAATGACTCTGCGTCAGGAGAGAGCAAGATGTCAGGAAAACAGCCCCTTACCGCCCTGCCCGGCGTAAAAAAACATATAAGATCAATGTCGCTGGAAAATATTGCCAATATTGCCAAGGACGCCTTTAGCAACAAGGAAATTATCCCGTTATGGTTCGGCGAGGGCGATGTCGTAACCCCCGACTTTATCGGCACGGCAATCCATGATGCCCTGAAGGCCGGCCAGACATTCTACAGTCATCAGAACGGCATCCCGGAATTCCGTCAGACCCTGGCGACCTATCTGACCGGGCTGAATGCAAAACCGGTTGAAATGGAGCGGATCACCGTAACCTCCGGCGGCATGCCGGCAATCATGCTGGCGATACAGCTGACCACTGGCGAAGGCGATAATGTTGTGATCGTTGATCCGGTCTGGCCCAATATCACCGGGATTGTGCAACTGGTCGGGGCCGAAACCCGCTCGGTGCGCATGGATCTGGATGATCAGGGCTGGAGTCTGGATGTGGAAAAAGTCGCCGCCGCCTGTGACAGCCGGACCAAAGCGATCTTTTTCGCCTCGCCCGGCAACCCGACCGGGGCCATCCTGCCGGTCGCGGTTCAGAAACAACTGCTCGCCCTTGGCCGTGAAAAAAATATCTGGATTATTTCAGACGAGGTTTACTGCCGGATGTCCTTTGACCAGTATGTGGTGCCGTCGTTCCTTGATATTTCGGAACCGGAGGACCGGGTGCTGATCGTCAACAGTCTGTCAAAATCATGGAGCATGACCGGCAGTCGGCTCGGCTGGCTGGTGCATCCGCCGTCGCTCGAATCAACCATGGCAATGATGGTGCAATATACCACCAGCGGCACGACAACCTATCTTCAGTATGGTGGCATCGCCGCCATTCGCGACGGCGAGGATTTCGTCAAATATATGACCGATTACTGTCGTATCGGTATGGAGATCGCCTGTGACGTTCTCGCAGAAATCCCGCGGGTGATCCTGCATCAGCGCCCCGCCGGTGCCATGTATGCCTTTTTCGAGATCGACGGTATGGCAGATTCAAAACAGGCCTGTATTGATATTCTGGCCAGCTCCAAAGTCGGCCTCGCCCCCGGCTGCTTTTTTGGCAAAGGATCGGAGAAATTCCTGCGACTATGCTACTGCCGGTCACCACAGCAATTGCGCATTGCCATGGAAAGATTGAAAAAGGCCTTGAAATAAGCTTGTCGTTGTATTGGTATTTTACTTGCAACCCCGTTCAGGTTATATTCACAAAAGTCCTGATATATAAAATCTAGATCGGGGAGGGGAAATGCCATACAAGGAGAGGGTTTGGCTATGTCATATCGGAATGCCATCAACCATGGCCGGGCAGGTCCTGGATTGATTACTGTAATATTTACCGTAGGTTCTTTACTCAGTTTTTCAGCCAGCGCCGCGACCCGCCTTCCCGGGTGCGGCGCTATTGTCCGATGGGCGGCAGCCGCCAATAAGCTGGATAAGAATATTATTCTGGGGAATTTCTGGGGCGGGGTGATCAATGGCAAAAAAGTCGATGGCAAATATTTGATGTCCGGCTTTATGGATAAACTGTTCAAACCGACATTTGACACAACATTTGACCAATGGAGCAATAAAGATCTGCGACGCTTCAGGCTGGTGGCAAAAAACTGCTCGGCACGGGCCAGCAAGGCCGGATGGGCCGCCTATAACAAGCGTAATTATCAGGCCTCAAAAATCTATAACGGCGCGGTCAGTTTTATTGGCATGATCGGGGTGACGACGCCGTCAAAGGGCATTGACTCATATTCTTCAATTATCCGCCACCAGCGGAAACTCTATCCCCGGCACAAAAAAGCGCTGATGCTGAAAAACAAACAACTGGCCACAGCCAAAGCCATGTCGCCGTCAAAGGCCAATATTGATGCGCTGGCCGTGATGGCCCGAAATCCGCAATTCATCTATCTTCGGCCCGGTGTCAGGAAAAACCACACTATTGCCCTGCAAAATCAGGCGATCATCCTCGCCGACAGGATGGTCGAAAATGCCAGGGCAAAATTTAGCAGCTTTCCCCGAACCCTGAAAGGATTGAAGCAGCTTCAGGCCTTTCGCGTGACGGTGCAAAAAGACCTGCAAGGTATCAGAAGCCGCCGATGGAATGATTTTAACCAAGCTTATATCGCCAGCAGCCGCGCTATTGCCGCCGAGGCAACGGATGAAGCGATAGCCGGTCTGGATAATTTTTCGGACGGGCTGGATGGATTAAAAAAATTACTCGCCTACCGTGAGAAAATTCAGACGGGCCTGGGTCAGGTCAGAACAAGCCGCTGGAACAGCTTTGAAAAGGCCTATGCCACCACGCTCAACCGCATAGCGGCCACCGCGGTTAATGATTTCAAGGGAAATCTGGCCCGCCTGCCGGCCTCGGTAGCCGGCCTGCAACAAGTCCGGGCGTCAATAGGTAATTTATTTAAATACCGCCCGGCACCGGCAAATCTTAAGGATTATCAGGGAATTGCCCGGGAGCGCGCCCGGACAATGCGGCAGGATATCCGCAAAATAGCCTGTTATAAGCAACTTGAGACGGCTAAGCTTGATGCCGGGGACCGCGACAGTGCGCTGCTTGGCCCCAAAGGCGAAACCACTTTGGGATTACTGATCTGTGACCTGAATAATTCCGGCTATAAATTCCAGCAATATGACAGTGCTGGCTGGTTCGGCAGCAGTTCCACCCTGAGCCTGCTCAGTCCGAGGGGGATCACCCTTGCCATCGAAATGAAAAAAGTGGAAGCGGTAAAAAACAAGGAGATGCTGGTCGGGGTGATGGTCAAGGATGCCACCAGTGAAACAAAACTGACCCTGACCGGCTGGCAGGATTATATCCTGAAACTAACCAGAGGCCGCCGCTATTGATAATATAAACTGGCCAATTTCTGGCCAATTTCCGGCTGTCACTGACAGTGTTTGCCTTATGATTAATCCGGGCCTGCCTTACATTTAATCCGGGCCGGTCTTATGATCAATCCTGTTTTAAATTCAGGCGGATTTTTTCGAGACGACCCCTGAGGTCTTTTAGCAGAGTAACCGCATCAGCGTCACCCTGCTGCTGCTGACTGCTGTCCCCGCTAAGCCGCGCCGGATTATCACGGTCATCACCGGAAAGCTCATATGATTTTTCAGTAGCGGCATTATTATTCAGATTACTGAGAACATGTTTGACCCCGCGTTCTTTCAGATATTTCTGCGCCCCCTTGATGGTATAGCCGTCTTCGTGGAGCAATGTGCGGATTACATCAATAATCTCGATATCTTCGGGACGGTAATAGCGCCGCCCACCGCCCCTTTTCATCGGGCTGATCTGGCTGAACTTGCTTTCCCAAAATCGCAGGACATGCTGCGGCACCCCCATAAAATCAGCAACTTCACTTATGGTCCGAAAGGCATTAGGTGATTTATCAGCTCCAGAGGCCATATTATCCCTCTTTATCAAAGAAAGCCCGCCCATCAACGCGACACTACCAACGACTCTTTCAGGAAAATCAGATCTATACGCTACTGTTAACGGTCACTCAGGCCGCTAACGCGACTTTTCAGCACCTGTGACGGCCTGAAAACCAGAACCTTGCGCGGTTCAATTGGCACTTCCTCCCCGGTTTTGGGATTCCTGCCGATACGGCTATCCTTTGACCGGACGATAAAACTGCCAAAAGAAGAAATTTTAACATTGTCCCCCTCAACCAGATTTTGTGAAATCTGGTCCAGAACAGCCTCTACCAACTCAGCCGATTCATTTCTGGACAGCCCTACTTCCTGATAAACGGCCTCACTTAAATCGGCCCTTGTCACAGTTTTTCCGCTCATTTTTTTATCCTTTAATATGCTTTCACTGTACTTCACCCATAATTACCCGTCAATATCAAAGGGATGGCATGAGTTTCTCAGAGACAAGATAACGCTCTTTTTGGCTCATAATACCCACCTATCGTTGATAAAAGGTTTATTTTACCACCGAATCAGGCAAGACCCCCAGGTAAAACCACCACCCATTGCCTCAAGCACGACAATATCACCCTGAGCGATTCGGCCCTGCCTGAGCATTTCATCAAGGGCAAGCGGGATTGATGCCGACGAGGTATTGGCATGCCGGTCGACCGTGACCGCGACTTTCGCCGGATCCATTTTAAGCTTGCGCGCGGTCGCATCCAGTATCCGTTTGTTGGCCTGATGGGGAATCACCATATCAATATCATCCGCACCAAGATTGTTATATTCCAGCGCCTCCTTGACCACACTGGCCAGATTGACCACAGCATGACGAAAGACCTCCTTGCCCTTCATCCGCAAATAGCCAGTCGATCGGGTTGAGGACACCCCGCCGTCAACATAGAGCAGATCATTATAGCGGCCATCAGAATGAAGATGGGTTGACAGGATTCCCCGGTCACTGCTGGTGCCTGTCCCGGTTGTCGCAGACAGCACCACCGCACCGGCACCATCACCAAACAGCACACAGGTCGCCCGGTCGTTCCAGTCCAGTATCCGGGAAAAGGTCTCCGCCCCGATCACCAGCACATGTCTGGCCTGACCGGCACGGATAAAGTTATCCGCCACCGCCAGCGCGTAGATAAAGCCCGAACATACCGCCTGAATATCAAAAGCGGCACCCTTGTCCATACCAATGCCCGCCTGAACGCGGGTTGCGGTTGCCGGAAATGTCTGGTCGGGGGTTGATGTTGCCACCACAATCAGCTCAATGTCACTCGCTTTCAGACCGGCATTCGCCAGTGCCTTTTCTGCGGCCCTGATGGCAAGATCAGATGTCAATTCATCATCGGCGGCAATATGGCGCTGGGTAATGCCGGTTCTCTCGATAATCCACTCATCAGTGGTATCGACAATATCCTCCATTTGCTTGTTGGTTATTATTTTTTCAGGAAGATATGACCCGCAGCCGGCAATAATCGAACGAAACATGGTCATACCGCCTTTTCCTCAATAACATCCTCAATATGATTTTCAAAACGCTTGAGGTCCTTGGTTATTCTTCCCGCAAGATCGTTTGACGCCATATCCGCAGCAACGCAGATGGCACTGGCAAAGCCCGAGGCCGAGGCACTGCCATGACTTTTTATCAGCAGCCCGTTAAGGCCCATAAAAACGGCACCATTATAATTATTCGGGTCCAGATGGGCCTTGAACCCGATCAGAGCCGGTTTGGCAAACAGGTAACCAATTTTCGACATCATGGAATCGGACAGTGCCGCCTTCAGCATGCCGACAATCATCAGCGCCGTTCCCTCTGCCGTTTTCAAGGCAACATTGCCGGTGAAGCCATCGGTAACAACCACATCAACTTCGCCCATGGCGAGGCCATGGCCCTCGGTAAAGCCGATATAATCCATCGGCAGGCTGGCATCGCGCAACATACGGTCGGCATTCTTGATAACCTCGTTGCCCTTCAATTCCTCGACCCCGACATTGAGCAGTGCCACCGAAGGTTTGGCCAGTCCAAGTACCGTCCGCGCAAACGCCGCCCCCATGATGGCGAACTGCACCAGATTATCTTCATTGCATTCAACATTGGCACCAAGGTCAAGCATGATGCTCTCACCACAGGATATCGGTAACAATGTTGCCAAGGCCGGCCGATCAATCCCCGGCATGGTTTTCAGCATGAATTT
>JAADGA010000088.1 GCA_013152615.1 Alphaproteobacteria bacterium | reverse complement strand
GCGAATACCGGCATTGCCGCGGCCCGCCATCACCTTTAACCCCTGAGCCACCAGCGCCCGGTTAACCCCGACCAGCGGCACCACATCACAAATGGTGCCAAGCGCCACCAGATCGAGCCATTGGCGCAAATCCGGTTCCGCGATATTCTGGTCCCGATACCAGCCCTTCCGGCGCAGCAGACGATTGATGCCAACGACAAAAATAAAGGTCATGCCGACAGCCGCAAGCTGGCCATAGCCCCCATCTTCGCCAATACCCCCGCCTTCGTCAACACGGTTAGGATTAACCACCGCCACCGCCTCCGGCAGCCCGGGTTCCGCCTGATGATGGTCAATGACAATCACCTCAAGCCCGGCGGCTTTGGCGGCGCTGAGCGGCTCGAAAGCGACCGTGCCGCAATCGACGGTAATCACCAGATCAATCCCCTGATTTTTCAGCTCAAGCAGGGCCTTTGTATTCGGGCCATAGCCCTCTGTAATCCGGTCGGGGATATAGACCGTCAGCTCCTGTGACAGCGCGGCGAAGAACCGTTTCAACAGGGCCGCGGATGTGGCCCCATCGACATCATAATCACCAAAAACCGCAATATTCTGACCGTTACAGATGGCCTCGACCACCCGCAGGCACGCCGTATCCATATCACGGAAACGCGACGGGTCGGGCAGGGCCGCACGCAGGGTGGGGGCAAGATAAGCATCGGCATGGTCACTGTCTATGCCGCGCCCGGCAACCACACGGGCGACAATTTCCGCCAGATTATGCCGCTGGGCCAGTGCCTGAATGATGCGGTATTCGGTGGTGCGCGGCCGCCACCCCCGCCCGGTGACTGATGTTTCCACGCCAAGAAGAAAATCTTCCGGCGGCATATCACCCACTATTTTTACGGTTATGCTCGGCCCTGACCCAGCGCACAGTGCCGGTTCTTGAGCGCATAACAACGGACTCGGTCGAATAGCCCTTGCCGTCCAGGGTCTGATGGACGCCGCGCAGTAAATAGCCATCCGTGACCCCGGTTGCGGCAAAAATCACATCGCCGCTGGCCATATCCATGGTGGAATATTTCCGGTTAAGATCGGTAATCCCCCATTTATGCGCCCGCCCCCGTTCGTCATCATTGCGAAAGATCAACCGGCCCTGCATCTGACCGCCAATACAGCGCAGGGCTGCCGCCGCCAGAACCCCTTCCGGGGCGCCGCCGGAACCCATATAAATATCAACACTGGTATCCGGATTGGTGGTATCGATAATACCGGCAACATCGCCGTCACCAATTAATTTCACCCGGGCGCCAGCGCCACGGATTTCCTCAATAATGGCGGCATGACGTGGCCGGTCAAGCACACATACCAGAATATCATTGACCGAGCATCCCCGGGCCTCGGCAACAGATTTGATATTCTCAGTCGGCGTCCGGTCGAGATCAACCACACCGTCCGCATAGCCCGGACCAACGGCAACCTTGTTCATATAGACATCGGGCGCATTCAACAGATGACCTTCCTCGGAAATCGCAATCACTGCCAGCGAATTCTGCATCGCCTTGGCGGCAATGGTGGTGCCTTCGAGCGGATCAAGGGCAATATCAACCCGCGGCCCCTTGCCCGTGCCGACCTCTTCACCAATGAACAGCATCGGCGCTTCGTCACGCTCGCCCTCGCCGATCACCACCCGGCCCTGAATATCCATATTATTGAGTGCGCTGCGCATGGCATCCACCGCGGCCGCGTCCGCCGCCTTCTCATCACCCTTGCCAATAAGTTTGGCTGCGGATACTGCCGCCGCCTCCGTCACCCGCACAAGGTCAAGCACCAGCAGCCGATCCAGGTTTGATTCAAAGGCCATCCGTTTTTCCTAACTTTGACGTTGTTAAAATTAATCCGTATTTTCTTTTTACAAATTCTCTATCCGGATTGCCAGTGGTTTATCAATAACCGAGGATAATGCATTGATCTGATCCATGGCATCCATTAATTTCTGCTCACGGGTATCATGGGTAACCATGACTACATAAACGCTGCCATCCTGTTCACTGCCCTTTTGCAGCATAACATGCAGCGACACATCTTTATCGCGCAGGGCCGCCGCGATATCGGCAATCACCCCCGGCTGTTCCTCGACATGGAGTCGGATATAATAAGGCCCGACCCGGTCGGAAATACTGATGAGGTTTACTTTCTGCATCCCCTGAGCCGGGACAAAGAATGCCGGGCCGTGATGGCCGCGGGCAATATCGATAATATCGGCAACCACCGCCGAGGCCGTCGGCCCCTCACCGGCACCCCGGCCCTCGTAAAAAGTCCGGCCAACAGCATCACCGTCAACCACCACCGCGTTAACCCCGTCATCGACATGGGCAATGGGTGCCGAGTCCGGCACCAGACAGGGATGAACCCGCTGTTCCAGTCCGGCCGCAGAAAGACTGGCCAGCCCGAGCAGTTTGATCCGGTAGCCCAGTTCCCTGGCATAGTCAATATCCACCAGCTTGATCCGGCGGATACCTTCCATATAGATAGCGTCAAAATTTATATTCACCCCAAAGGCCACCATGCTCAGGATCGCCAGCTTGTGACCGGCATCAATGCCATCAAGATCAAGCGACGGGTCGGCCTCCAGATAGCCCAGAAGTTTGGTTTCCTCCAGAATTTCCCCGTAATCCCGGGCCGTGGCCTCCATCTGGGTCAGGATATAATTTGTCGTGCCGTTCAGAATGCCGTAAAGCCGGGTGAGCCGGTTGGCCGTCAGCCCCTCACCGAGGGATTTTATGATTGGAATACCACCGGCAACCGCGGCCTCGAACCGCAAACCAATATTCTGCTCCTCGGCAATCCGGGCCAATTCCATACCATGATGGGCGATCAGCGCCTTGTTGGCGGTGACAAAGGGTTTCCCCCGGCCAAGAGACTGCCGGGCCAGCGCGTGGGCGACACCGTCAGAGCCACCAATCAATTCCACAATAATGTCGATATCGTCTCTGGCGGCAAAATCCAGCGCATTGTCAACCCAGTCATAACCGGAAATATCTACTCCGCGCTGCCGACCGCGATTGCTGGCGGAAACGGCAACAATCTCAACCGGACGACCGGCACGGGCGGCAATCATCTGCTGGTGACTCACCAGAATTCTGATGACCCCGACTCCGACTGTGCCAAGGCCGGCAATGGCTATTCTCAGAGGATTGGTCACGGGGCTGTTCCTTTTGTTAACCGGGCGATAATTTGCGGGCTGTCGGCCATGAATTTCTTGATATTACGGGTGGCCTGACGAATGCGCTGCTCATTTTCCACCAGGGCAATGCGGACAAACCCCTCGCCATATTCGCCGAAACCTTCGCCCGGGGACACCGCGACATGGGCATGCTTTAATAACTGTTTGGTGAATTCCATTGAGCCGATATCCCGCCAGATTTCCGGAATTCTGCCCCAGGCAAACATGGTCGCCGCCGGCGAGGGAATGTCCCAGCCACCGTCCGCAAGCCCCCGGACCAGAACATCCCGGCGCGATTTATAGACCCCGCGGGCATAATCAATATAGTCCTGCGGCCCGTTCAGCGCCGCGGTGGCCGCCACCTGAATCGGGGTAAAAGCACCATAATCGACATAGGATTTTACCCGGGTCAGGGCGGCAATCAGCTCACGGTTGCCGACGGCAAAACCCATACGCCAGCCCGCCATCGAATAGGTCTTGCTGAGCGAAGTAAACTCGATTGCAACATCTTTCGCCCCCGGCACCTGCAATATCGACGGCGGCGGGGTGCCATCAAAATAGATTTCCGCATAGGCCAGATCCGACAGAATATAAATTTCATATTTGCGGGCAAAGGCGACAATCTCCCGGTAAAAATCCAGATCAACCACCTGTGCCGTCGGGTTTGACGGAAAATTGATTACCAGCGCCGTCGGCTTCGGGATTGAATGTTTGACCGCGTTGGTCAATTCCTCAATAAAATCCTGTCCGGTGCCGACCGGCAAATGACGAATGGTGGCCCCGGCAATAATAAACCCGAAATGATGAATCGGATAGCTCGGATTTGGCACCAGAATCACATCCCCCGGTGCGGTGATTGCCTGCGCCAGATTGGCCAGCCCCTCCTTTGACCCCAGGGTGACGATGCTTTCACTTTCAGGATCAATATCAACCATGAAGCGCCGCGCGTAATAAGCACTCAGCGCCCGGCGCAACCCCGGAATCCCGCGTGAGGTCGAATAACGATGCACCTTCGGATTCTTCAGAGTCTCGGTCAGCTTGTCAATCACATGCTGCGGCGGCACCAGATCGGGATTACCCATACCGAAATCAATGATGTCCGCGCCCGCCGCCCGTTCTTTTGCCTTCATGGCGTTGACTTCAGCAAAAACATAGGGCGGCAGCCTTTTGATGCGGTAGAAATCCTGTTCCATCTTTTCCTCTTGTCTCAACCCCGTATGTTCCATAATCCCCAAATATCCTGTCGTCAAAGCCTGTTCGTCGGCTTGTTATACCAACTGTCGATAACAAAGGAAAATATCTTTTAGCCGGTTTGGCGGAAAAACTCCCCTGTTTACTTCGCGCCGTTGTGATATTAGACTCGGGGCGACATCAAGGAGAACCGGTTATGACTAAAAAAAAATCTGATCCAAATCAAATTCCGGAAAATCCGGAAGATATAATGGAGAATATTACAGAGATGACTGCCGGATTTCACAAAATGGCTCATGATTTCCTGCAGGAGCAGAACGACCGGACCTCCAATATAACAACGGACCCGATGCATATCGGCGAAACTCTGCTTGAGCTTTCGCGCTATTATTCCAGCCATCCGGAACAGTTGGTGGAAAAACAGATGGCGCTGTGGCAGAATTATATGTCCCTGTGGCAAAATACCACCCGCAAAATGATGGGCGATAATAGCGTGAAGCCGGTGATAACCCCGCCGGTTAATGACAAGAGATTCAAGGGCAAGGAGTGGGAAAACCAGATATTTGACTTTATTCGTCAATCCTATCTGCTGACCTGCCAATCCTTCACCGGGGCGGTAGATGATATTCCCGCCGAAGATCGTCATGAAAAGGACAAGATGAATTTCTTTGCCAAACAATTCACCGATGCCATGTCGCCAACCAATTTCGCCCTCACCAACCCGGAGGTTATCCGGGAAACCATCGATAGTCAGGGCCAGAATCTGGTGAAGGGTTTTGAGAATATCCTGCGGGACTATAACCCCGAAAATGGCATATTTACCGTTAAAATGACCGATGAACAAGAATTTGAACTGGGGCGGAATATTGCCATGACTGCGGGGAAAGTCATCTTTCGTAATGAGCTTTTTGAGCTTATTCACTATACCCCCACCACCAAAAAACAATTTAAAAGGCCCCTGTTGATTATCCCGCCATGGATCAACAAATTCTACATCCTTGATCTGCGGCAGGAGAATTCACTGGTCAAATGGCTGACAGATAACGGCCACAGCGTGTTTATCGTTTCTTGGCGTAACCCGGACAAAAGCATGGCCGCCCTGGATTTTGGTGACTATATGCGTCTTGGCACCCTGACCGCAATTGACATGGTCAGGAAAGCCACCGGGGAAGCAACGATCAACATCGCCGGATATTGTATTGGCGGCACGTTGCTGGCGGCAACCCTTGCCCACCTCGCGGCCAAAAAGACGCTTGACCAGATCGGCTGCGCCACCTTTCTGGTGACCCAGGTTGATTTCAGCGAAGCCGGAGAGCTGACCATCTTCGTCGATGACAAACAGATGGCAGATCTCGAACAAACCATGGAAGAAAAAGGCTTCCTTGACGGAAAATCCATGTCCAACACCTTTAACATGTTGCGCTCCAATGATCTGATCTGGTCCTTTGTCATCAATAATTACCTCAAGGGCAAAGACCCTTTTCCCTTTGATCTGCTGTACTGGAACGGCGATAACACCCGTCTCACCCGCGCCTGCCACAGCCAGTATCTGCATGAAATGTATCTGCATAACAATCTGGTCAAACCGGGAAAAATTATCCTGAATGATACCCCGCTGGACCTGACGAAAATCGATATTCCGACCTATATTCAGGCCGCGCGGAGCGATCATATCTGCCCGTGGAAATCGGTTTACAAGGCCACAAGGCATTTTTCCGGCCCCAAACGCTTTATGCTGGCGGGATCGGGGCATATCGCCGGAGTTGTCAATCCACCCGCCGCCCATAAATATAATCACTGGCTTAACGATGATCTGCCCGCCGACCCCGTGGAATGGCTGCAGGGCGCGACCAGTAAAGACGGATCATGGTGGGACGACTGGCACGACTGGCTTAAGGCAAAATCCGGCCCCAAAGTCGCGGCACGCCATCCCGGCGATGGCCCGCTCGATATTATCGAAGATGCTCCCGGACGTTATATCCGCGTGCGCTATGGCTGATCCTCTTTATTTTTTTAAGAGGTGGGGGACCCCCGCAGTATTTTTTTAAGAGATGGGGGTTCCACCCCCGCTCGTCGCCTCGCTCCCCCTCCTGCGCTAAAGCTCCGGGCGGGCGGTCGCCCTTGCCT
>JAADGA010000087.1 GCA_013152615.1 Alphaproteobacteria bacterium | reverse complement strand
ATGATATTTTTAACTTGATATGATCCACTTCCTATTTTATTTCTAAACCAAGTCCGGTTCAGCAATAAGATGACAAGCTGATTGAGCGCCAGCTGGTTGCCCGTATAGAAATAGATGATGGCGAGCATTTGGATGTAGTGGTTGATTTCGTGGTTGGATGTGCTGCGTTTTTTGTTTTTATTAAAGAAGGTGAAAACCTGTGGGTCGTTGTTGCGTTTGATCAAGATTTTGGGTTCAATATGGGGGGTTGTTGGTTTCACCGCTTCGAAAAAGAGCATCAGATAACGTTTCAGCAATGGGCTGGTCGGTTTCTGCTGGTTGAGGTCGTCCGTTTTCCGGATAGAGGATCTGGGTGCGGGCTTTGGCTATGGGCGCTATTGCGGCAATGGCAACGGGGGACTGGCCATTACCTGATTTCTCTGATGTTTTGCTTTATTTTATTGTCTGACCGGCTATGGTAGGCCCCATGACCAAACCGCTTGTTTATCTGAAAAAAGATCATCATATCGCCTGGCTTGTCCTCAACCGGTCAGAGCGCAAGAATGCCCTGAATAATCAGATGTGGCAGGCCATTGCCCAACTGGTTCAGCAGGCAGAGGATGACCCGGAAATTAAAATCCTGATCCTGCGCTCGGCGACGGAAAATATTTTCTGTGCCGGAGCGGATATAAGCGAATTTGATTTATTTATCCGCGATCATCAGGCCCGTGAGCGCAATCGTCTGGCCATCCGGGCCGCCTGTCAGGCGCTGGAGGATTTTACCCGGCCAACGCTTGCCATGATTACCGGGGCCTGTGTCGGCGGCGGTTGTATTCTCGCCCTGTGCTGCGATATGCGTTTTGGCGATATAACATCGCGCTATGGCATCACTCCGGCCCGATTGGGGCTGGTGTATGGCCTGTCCGATACCCGACGGCTTGTCGATCAGGTCGGCCCGGCGGCAGCGCGGGATATTCTATTCTCCGCCCGCCTCATTAACGCCGAAAAGGCGCTTCAAATCGGGCTGATCAATGAAATTTATCCCGTAGCAACCCTGGAGCAGGAAATCCGTGACTATGCCGGTCTGATCAGCGCCAACAGCCCCCACAGCCTGCGGCACATCAAGCAGACCATCCGGCGCATTCAATCCGGTGTGCGCGTGGATGATGATCAGTCCGAGGATATTTTTATGACGGCCTTTGACGGTGCCGATCACCGGGAGGGGGTCGATGCCTTTACCAACAAACGCCGCCCCGATTACTGACCGGTACGCGCCGCATTGGCAATCCGCAGGCAGGCGCGGGCGCAAATTGCCTGTGCCGGTAGTCCTGTGGTTTTGCAGTCGGCCTCGGCCTCCATCACCACCTCCAGCGCGTTGGCGAGCTTGGCGGTTGACCAGCGGCCAAGCTGACCCATAAGCGATTTCTTTTCCGGGGAATAGGGACTGTAAACCACGGTTCGGACGGCGGTTTCCGCCGAAATTCCCCGATCAATACTGCCGCGCACCAGATGCAGTTTTTGCAACCTGCGGGCAACGTTGCGCAGGATGGGAATGGCGCTGTCGCCGCGGTTAAAGGCTTTGAACAGGGTATCGTCAAGCAATTTCAAATCACCACCGGTGGTCGCGGTCGCAATCATATCAAGCGTCAAACTGCCACTGTCACCGATACAGGCGCGGGCATCCGCCACTGTCACCGTGTGCTCACGGCCCATATAAAGGGCCAGCTTTTCCAGTTCGCCGCGTGAAATCATCCGGTCACCACCGAGGTTATCCAGCAGATAGCCGACCGCCGCCGGGTCCACTTTAAGATTATGGTCCGCCATCACCTCAAACACCAGATTTTGCAGGCTGGCCTGATCATCCTCATAACACGGCAGCACCGCCGCATTCCGGGCCGCCGCAAACAGCTTGACCAGGGATGAGGTCGTCCTGAGACCGCCAGCGGTAATGATCACCAGCCCATCACCAACCGGATTATCCAGAAAAGCTTTGGCCGCCCCGGTAACCATATCCCCGGCCCCGTCAACCCGGATAATGCGTCGACCGCCGATCATTGATATTGCCGCCGCCTCATCCGCCAGCAGGTACGGTGCCGCCTTCAACCGGTCCGGATCAATATTTGCCACCAGAAACGCATCCCGCAAATCAGCCACAACCTGCCGGGCAATTTTCTGTGCCCGCTCGCGCACCAGCCCCTCATCGCGGCCATAGATCAGCACCGCCCGATAGCCGGGGCTTAACTGCCTGATCTGTGCCGTAATATCGTTTTTATTCAGCTTCATTGCGCCGGTTTCTTACGGGATTGCTGCTGGGCTTTTTTATTGAAATACGCTCCGATTCGGGTGGCGATCTGGGTCGCGACTTCGCCAGCCAGCCGTTTCATCGCCGCCTGCCGGGCAACCATGTTGGAATAATCCGACTGAACCAGATCATAGGTTACCAGCGCCCGCGCCGCCGACTCCATAATAACTTTTGAAGTCGCAACCGACTCCAGTTGATACGTGGTCACAAGTTTCAGATTACGCAGGGTAACAGCCTCGTCTTTGCGGATACCATAGCCGCGCTGTTCAACCAGAAACGTCACCTTCAGGATATATTCCGCCGATTTAGTCTCACCGAAAGGCGTTAAATTATCCAGCAGATTATTGCGGATCACCTGTCCGATACGGGACGGTCGCCCCTGTTCGGTAATCTCCGCCACCCGGATATTGGCCATGATATCGCGCAGATCACCCTTGCCATTGGCGAATTGGCCGTACATCGGGCTGAAACCACAGCCGCCAAGCAACAGACCCACCATGACTACCAGAAAAAATTTCAGCCGAAAAATGCGCATCATCAGCGATCCTGTATAACTATATTGACAATGCGGTTTGGCACCACAATGACCTTGCGAACAAGACTGTCGCCGATGGCTTTCTGAATTTTCTCACGGGCGAGCGCCTGACGTTCAACCTCGGCACGCGCCATATCCTTGGCAACCGTTATGGTGTCGCGGAGCTTGCCCCCTACCTGCACCGCGATGGTTACGGTATTTTTCCGCATCAGCCGGGCCTCGGCCTGCGGCCACAGACAATCGCTCACCCGCTCCTGATGGCCCATCATTTGCCATATTTCCTCGGCCAGATGCGGCATCATCGGCGCGACCAGTTGAATAAGCGCCGTCAATCCCTCCCACAATGCAAAGCTGTCACCATCCGAGCCATCCGGGGCAAAGCCACTGATCGCGGTGGAAAATTTATAAATCCGGGCAACGGCACCGTTGAAATGAAAATCCTCGATATCACGGCCAACGCCGTCAATGGTGATATGGGTTATCCGGCGCAAATCCTGTGCTGCCGGGCTGAGGTCTGTCGGGGCATCCGCGGCAACGACGTTCGGATTACCGCCAAGGCTGTCCATGACATTCACCGCGGTGCGCCACAGGCGGCGGGTGAACCGCCACGCGCCCTCAACCCCGTCCTCGGTCCATTCGAGGTCACGTTCGGGCGGGCTGTCGGACAACATGAACCAGCGCGCGGTATCGGCCCCGTACTGATCAATGATTTCCGTTGGATCGACCACGTTCTTTTTGGATTTTGACATCTTGACCGAGCGGCCAACGGTGACCGCTTCGCCATTTTTCCTGTCACGTAAAACCCCGTCATCCCCGCAGATCAAGTCTGCCGGATAGAGCCAGTTGCCGGCCCTGCCCTGATAGGTTTCATGACAGACCATGCCCTGAGTAAACAGGCCGTCAAACGGTTCCGTCACCGGCGACAGACCGATTTCTTTCATCGCCCGGCTGAAAAAGCGCGAATAAAGCAGATGCAGTATCGCATGTTCGACCCCGCCGACATACTGATCCACCGGCAGCCAGTAGCGGGCGGCATCAATATCCACCGGATCCTCTGATTTCGGCGAACAGAAGCGGGCAAAATACCATGACGAATCGATAAAGGTATCAAAGGTATCGGTTTCGCGCCGGGCCGGTCTGTCACATTGCGGACAGGCAACATGTTTCCAGCTCGGATGATGGTCCAGCGGGTTGCCCGGCACATCAAAGGCAATATCATCGGGCAATATCACCGGCAAGTCCGCCTTTGGCACCGGGACGATGCCGCAGGTCTCACAGTGAATGACCGGAATCGGACAGCCCCAATAACGCTGGCGGGAAATTCCCCAGTCGCGCAGACGGAAATTAATGGTTCGCTGGCCAAAGCCCCCGGCCTCGGCCCGGCGGGCGACTTCTGCCTTTGCCTCGTCAATGGTCATGCCATCGAGAAAAGCGGAATTAAACAGCCGACCGGGTCCGGTATAGGCCTCGGTCCCGACGGCAAAGCTGTCATCCTCACCCTCTGGCCTGATGACAGTCCGGACCGCGAGCCCATATTTACCGGCAAAATCCAGATCGCGCTGATCATGGGCCGCCGACATGAAGATCGCCCCGGTGCCATAGTCCATCAGCACAAAGTTGGCGACATAAACCGGTAACGCGCGGTCTTCAAACGGGGTGCGGGCAACAAGACCGGTATCAAAACCGTTCTTCTCCATCTTTTCCAGCGCTTCTTCGGTGGTGGCCCCGCACCGGCACCGGGTGATAAATTGTTGCAGATCCGGATTTTCCTGCGCCAGCTTCACCGCCAGCGGATGATCGGGGGCAATCGCCATGCCGCAGGCCCCGAAAATAGTATCCGGCCTAGTGGTATATACCGCCAGCGGATCGTGACCCTCAATAGCAAAAAACAGCCGCAGGCCTTCGGAGCGCCCGATCCAGTTTTTCTGCATTATCCTGACTTTTTCCGGCCATCGGTCCAAACCGTCCAGCGCGGCATTCAAGTCTTCGGCATAATCGGTAATTTTCAGAAACCACTGGCTGAGCAGCCGCCGTTCGACCGCAACCCCGGAGCGCCAGCCGCAGCCATCCACCACCTGCTCATTGGCGAGGACCGTATTATCCACCGGGTCCCAGTTGACCCATGACTGTTTGCGGTACACCAGACCTTTATCCAGGAAATCCACAAACATCTTCTGTTCCTGGGCATAATAATCCGGATCACAGGTGGCAAATTCCCGTGACCAGTCAATGCTCAGACCCATTTGTTTCAACTGGACCCGCATATGATCAATATTGTCATAGGTCCATTTGGCCGGATGGATTTTATGTTCCATCGCCGCATTCTCCGCCGGCATGCCGAAAGCGTCCCAGCCCATCGGATGGAGGACGTTAAACCCTTTCGCCCGCCGGTAACGCGCAATGACATCACCCTGGGTATAGTTGCGGACATGTCCCATATGAATTTTGCCAGAGGGATAGGGGAACATTTCCAATACGTAATATTTTGGCCGGGAACGATCTTCACTGACACCGAAGCTATTGCTGTCTGCCCAGATTTTTTGCCATTTTGCCTCAATAATTCCGGCGTTATAGCGTGTCATTCTTTATCCTGATTTGCTTTATATTTTTCACGTTAACAGCAAAGGCCCCGGTAGATTATTATTTTATCGGGGCATTGTTACGCCGGAGTATCCGCGCCTGCATCAAAATAGCTTTACTGATATTAATCGCGGCGCCGGGGCGCGGGTCTATATCCTGCCAGCCCCTGGCGGTATATTTCTGACGGTGGACGGTAACCGTAAGGGACTCGGTTGTCAGCCGCTTTCCGGTAATGATAACATCAACCTTTGAGCGTTGCTTTTTATTATAGGGATCAACCTCCCATTCGGTCAGGATCACCCCGCTATTCTGATTGGCACTTCTTATTGGCATAAAGGACAGAGTATCAAGAGACGCCTGCCACAGATAGGCATTGACCCCGATCTTGAATATTTCCTCTGCGGCCTTGACCTTGGTTGCGCCGCCGCCGCCAAACATACTGCACCCCCCCAGAGAAAGTATAATTCCCAGAATTATTACCTTCATCGAATTCCCGGTTAATTTTTTTATGCTTCCATACACGGTCATACATCTTCCATTCTTGCTTGTTAGGATCGGCTGTATTATTTTATGATGACTGTTTTCAACCCGGTTTTCCAATTTCAGTCAGCATTATAATATCACCTGTTGACAGCCTTTAAAGCTGTTTATCCGTTTGCGGGTAGGCAAACAAGAATTTCTTTCATAATTTTGTAAACAACCCGGTCTATAATGACTCTGGCGGACGAAAAAATAACCGGACTTTCAACAGAAGATTATAGCATTCTCCGGATAAGGAGATTGATTCTTTTTGCCAAATGTTATATAGTTCGAGGTGTTTAGGTGATTCTTTCAGGGTCATCGTGAGTAGAAAAAACAGGGTTGTTTTTCTCGAATATTCTGAAATTGGCCGCTAGTGCCTTGAATATTCTGAAGTTAACCTGTAGTTAAAACCGACAATAATGAGGAATCGTCGTGAAAAGTTTAAAGGGCAGCATAGCCTTGATCTGCACCATTGGCATTTATGCCATGGGTGCGGCTGCCTATGCGGCCCCGGATTCTTCAAAAAATATAATTTCTGCAAAGTACCAAAATCGCCATTCTGACAGCCAGAATATCCGACTGACCTATTCCCCGCCATTATTTTTTGACCGGGTTGCCAGCAAGAAAGATGTTGGC